>JAAOZX010000467.1 GCA_012274225.1 Comamonadaceae bacterium
CGCCACCTCGTCGGTGGTGTATTGGGCCCAGAAGGTGTTCTGGGCTTCCAGCGCCAGCAACTGCTTTTGCAGGTAGTTGCGCTGGGCGTCGGTCAGCTTCCGGTAGGCCGGCAGGTTCATCGTCAGCGACACCTCGGCGTCGTAGAAGCCGGGGTCGATGCGGTACTTGGTCTTCTCCTGCCAGTTCAGGTCGAAGATGCCGCCGATCGGCCAGCCATACCCGTCGACCACGCCGCGCTCGAGCGCCGTGTATACCTCGCCGGGCGGCGTGGTGATGACATTGGCGTTCAGCGCTTGGAAGAAGTCGCGGTACACCGGCGTGATGCGGATCTTCTGGCCGGTCAGATCCGGCTTGTCGACTTTCTTGTTGGTGTAGATGTGGAACGGCTGGTTCTCCACCATCCGCGCCAGGTACTGCATGTTGCCCTTCTCGTTCCACACCTTGTTGATGGCATCGAATGCGCCGTTTTTGCGCTGCTCGGCCACCGGGATCTCGGTGAGCTTCAGGAAGTCCGCTTCCGGCATGACGTTGGTGTAGAAGGCGCCGGTGCTCAGCGCCATGTCGACCACGCCGGTCTTGACGGCATTGCCCGCCTCGAACGGCGGAATCGCCTTGGGGCCGCCGATGAAGTTGATCTGCAATACGCCCTTGCCTTCGGCGTTGAACTTCTGGATCCAGGGCAGCATGTGCTGCACGTAGATGCCGTTCTCGGCGAAAGCGCTGACCAGCCGCAGCGTGGTCTCCTGGGCACTGGCGGCGCAGGCAAAGCCTGCGGCTGCGACCAGGGCGGCGATCGATCTCAGGGTGGTCGTCTTCATTCAGGGCATCTCCGGTTGTTCTTGAACATAAACGGTCCCGTAACCAGCGTCAATCGAGTCGGACGCGAAGATATCGTTCAGGCGCTGCGGATGACCGTGATGTGCTCGGTGCCGCTCTCGGGCAACCAGACCTCGCCGCGCCGCCCCAGGATCTGGCGCACGTTGGCGCTGTCGCGCGGGAACGCGAAGCGCTCGAACTGCTGGCTGCGCGGATCGAAGCGGAAGACGGCGTTGCCGCTCCATTCACTCACCCACACCATATCGCGCTCGTCGACATACACGGCATAGGCCTTGGGGTCAGCACCGGGCAGCTTCCACTGGTTCCAGGTTCCGGCCTGCGGGTCATGCACCGACAACTGGCCGCTGTTCCATTCGCTCACCCAGACGCGGCCGCGGCTGTCGCTCCACACGCGGCGTGCCCCCTGGTTGCGCGTGGGCGGTTCGACCACGACCGAATTGCCGGTCGCCCGGTCGATGCGGGCGATGAACGATCCGGCCAGCGAACACCACCAGATTTCGCCGGACGGGGTGGCGCAGATGCCGTACGGCCCGCGGCCGCGCGGTGCGTCCTTCACGTTGATCTGTCCTGATTTCACTGCCAGTTTGCCGACATAGCCGGACTGGCCGGTGAACCACAGGTCACCGGCGCCGTCGAAGGCGGCGGTGTTGAGGTTGGCATAGGGCGAGCTCCTGGGCAGCGGAAAGACCTGTAGTTTGCGGTCGGGCCAGCCCACCCGCACGATGGCGTTCTGTCCGCCGTCGGTGATCCAGGCCGCCTTGTCGGGTCCCTGGATCACGCCGTGCGGCGACGAGCCCGAGCCCAGAGCAATCAGCTCGGTGCGACCGCTGGCGGGGTCGAACCAGCCGAGGTGGCCGCTGGCCTGCGCCGTGAACCAGACGCCGCCGTCGGGCGCCGGCGCCGCGTCGTGGATGCCGGCCTTGCGTGGCGTCGCCAGCGGCCAGGACTGCATCCGGCCGCCCTGCGCCACGGCCGGCCGGTGTGACAGAACAGCCGCACCCAGTGCGCCCAGTACAACGCGGCGGTCGACGGAAGCCATGGTCTGTCCTTGGCGCGGTGAGGCAGAGCCGCTTCAGGACTGGCCCCAGACCTCCTGCGCTGTCTCGATCACCAGCCGCAGCTTGTTGCGCTGTGCCTCCACGGCGATCTTGTTGCCGTGAACCGTGCTGGAAAAGCCGCATTGCGGCGACAGGGCCAGCTGTTCCAGCGGCGCGTATTTGGCCGCTTCCTCGATCCGGCGCTTGAGCTCGTCCTTGCTCTCCAGCTTGTCGAACTTGGTGGTCACCAGGCCCAGCACCACAGTCTTGCCCTTGGGCAGGTAGCGGAGCGGCTTGAAGTCGCCCGAACGCTCGTCGTCGTACTCCATGAAATAGGCGTCCAGGTTCATCTCCTTCAGCAGGGCCTCGGCCACCGGTTCGTAGTTGCCGCTGGCGGCATGGGTGCTCTTGAAGTTGCCGCGGCACAGGTGCATGGCCAGCAGCATGCCGGCGGGCTTCTGCGCCACCACCTTGTTGATGAATTTGGCGTAGCGGTGCGGCAGCTCGTTGGGGTCGTCGCCGCGCTGGCGCGCCGCTTCGCGCATCTTCTCGTCGCACAGGTAGGCGAGGTTGGTGTCGTCCATCTGCACGTAGGTGCAGCCGGCGGCGGCCAGCGAGCGCAACTCGTCGCCATAGGCCTTGGCCACGTCGTCGTAGAACGTCGGCTCCAGTTCGGGGTAGGCTTCCTTGCTGATGCCGGCGCGCCCGCCGCGGAAGTGCAACATGGTCGGCGACGGGATGCAGACCTTGGGCGTGCGGCCCACGCTCACCTGGCTCTTGAGGTATTTGAAGTCCGCCAGCTGGATGTCCTTGGCGTGCCGCACCTTGTCGATGACGCGCATCACCGGCGGCGCCAACTCCTCGGTGCCATCGGGCTTCCTGATCGTGACCGGGATGTCGGTCTTGACGCCGCCGAGCTGCTCCAGGAAGTCGATGTGGAAATAGGTGCGGCGGAACTCGCCGTCGGTGATGCTCTTGAGGCCCACGTGCTCCTGGAACCTGACGATCTCGGTGATCGCCTTGTCCTCGACCGCGCGCAGTTGCTCGGCGCTGATCTCGCCGTTGGCCTTCTGCATGCGGGCCTCCAGCAGGTATTGGGGTCGCAGAAAGCTGCCGACGTGGTCGTAGCGGGCGGGAAGCTGGGTCATGGCGGGGTCCTCCAAGGTCAGGTCGTCGGATTGGAGCGCATATCGTAGAACAAGCGCGAGCATCAAAGATCGAGCACCAGGGTGCGGCTGCAGGCGCGCGAGCAGCACGGCGTGAACTGGTCGTTCTTCGCCTTCTCCTCGTCGGTGAAATACAGGTCGCGATGATCGGGCACGCCGTCCAGCACCCGGGTGATGCAGGTGCCGCAGACGCCTTGCTCGCAGGAGGTCATGATCTCGATGCCGTGCTCGCGCAGCGCCTGCACCACGCTCTGGCCGGCCGCGACCGGATAGCTCTTGCCGCTGCTGGCAACCTTCACCTCGAAGGCGCCGTCGGCCGAATGGTCCTGCGGCGCGGCGGCGAAGTATTCCAGGTGAATCTGTTCCGGCGGCCAGCCGCGAGCCTGGGCGCTGCCGACCACGTGAGCGATGAAACCGGCCGGTCCGCACACATAAAGATGCGTGCCGGGCCCGGGCGTTGCGATCAGTGGATCGAGCTGCAGCTTCTGTGCCGACGGCCCGTCATCGAAATGGAAGTGCACGCGACCGGCGAATGGCGAGCTGGCGATCTCCTGCCGGAATGCGGTCCGTTCCGGCGAACGGGCGCAGTAGTGCATCTCGAAATCCGCGCCTATCGCGCCCAGCCGCTGCGCCATGCACAAGAGCGGCGTCACGCCGATGCCGCCGGCGAAGA
>JAAOZX010000468.1 GCA_012274225.1 Comamonadaceae bacterium
AACAGGATCACGTCGCGGATGCTGGGACTGTCGGTGAGCAGCATCATCAGCCGGTCGATGCCGACTCCGCAGCCGCCGGTGGGCGGCATGCCGTACTCGAGGGCGCGCACGAAATCGTGGTCGAAGAACATGGCTTCGTCGTCACCGGCGTCCTTGGCGTCGACCTGGGCGGCGAATCGCGCGACCTGGTCTTCCGCATCGTTCAGCTCCGAAAAGCCGTTGCCGAACTCGCGGCCGGTGACGTAGAGTTCGAAGCGCTCGGTGACGTGGGGCCGATCGTCGTTGGCCCGCGCCAGCGGGGAAATCTCGGTCGGATGCTCCATGATGAAAGTCGGCTGCCAAAGCTTTTCCTCCACCGTTTCCTCGAAAAACAGCACCTGCAGGCTTGCCAGTGAGCGTGCCGACAATTTGTGCTTTTCCTCGGTCAGGCCGAGCTTGCGAAGCGCGTTGATCAGCCATGCGGTGTCGTCCACCCGGTCGCCGGCTTCGGTGTGCTTGAGGATGGCCTCGCGGATCGTCAGCCGTTCGAACGGCGTCGCCAGATCGACGGTGCGCCCGCTGTACGTCAATTGCAGGGTGCCCACGGCCCGCTCGGCCGCGTCGCGGACCAGGGCCTCGGTGAAGTCCATCAGATCGAGGTAGTTCCAGTAGGCCGCATAGAACTCCATCATGGTGAACTCGGGGTTGTGGCGCACCGAGATCCCTTCATTGCGGAAGTTGCGGTTGATCTCGAACACCCGCTCGAACCCGCCCACGATCAGCCGCTTGAGGTACAGCTCCGGTGCGATGCGCAGGAACATCTGCTGGTCCAGGGCGTTGTGGTGGGTCACGAATGGCCGGGCATTGGCGCCGCCGGGGATCGGGTGCAGCATGGGCGTCTCCACTTCGAGAAAGCCGTGCGAGACCATGAATTCGCGGATGCCGCTGATCGCCTTGCTGCGCGCCACGAAGCGGTCGCGCGTGGTCGGGTCCATCATCAGGTCCACGTAGCGCTGCCGGTATTTCACCTCCTGGTCCGCGACGCCGTGGAACTTGTCCGGCATCGGCCGCAGGTTCTTGGTCAGCAGGCGGATTCGGGTGGCGTGCAGCGACAGTTCGCCGGTGCGCGTCTTGAACAGCTTGCCTTCGGCCCCGATGATGTCGCCCAGGTCCCAGTGCTTGAAGGCCGCGTAGGTTTCCTCGCCCACTTCGTCGCGCGTCACATAGATCTGGAAGCGGCCGGTGGCGTCCTGGATGGTGGCGAAGCTGGCCTTGCCCATCACCCGTTTGAGCATCATCCGGCCCGCCATGCTGGCCAGAGTGACGTGTTCCTCGAGCTGCTCCGTCGTCTTGGCGCCGTGATGTGCCAGCAGATCGGCCGCCCGGTGTCCGGGCTTGAAGTCGTTGGGGAAGGCGATGCCCTTGCCCTGCCGCTGCGCCTCGCGCAGGGCTTTCAGCTTTTCGCGTCGCTCGGAGATGAGCTGGTTTTCGTCGGAAGGCGGGGGGGCGTTGGCGTGCTCGGACATGGGACCCGTTTAGTCAAACTGGCAGCCGGACGAGCCGCCGAACCTGTCATTCTATGTAATGCGGCGTCGAACGGACCAAAGCCGGTCAGTGCGCCACTCCCTCGCTTCGCAACACTTTGACGAAAGTGAGCGCCAGGATGCGCAGGTCGAGCGCCAATGACTGGTGCCTCAGGTAGAAAGCGTCCAATTCGACTTTCTCGGAAATCGGGATTTCGTCGCGCCCGTTGATCTGGGCCCAGCCGGTGAGGCCCGGCCGCAGCAGATGCACCCCGCGTTCGGTGCGCAGGCCGATCAGATCGTCTTGGTTATGCAGGGCCGGGCGGGGCCCGACCAGGCTCATGTCACCTCTCAGGATGCTCCACAGTTGCGGCAACTCGTCCAGGCTGCTCTTGCGCAGCACGGCCCCTATCGGCGTGAGGTACGTCTCCGGCGTCTCCAGGAGGTGGGTTGCAACCACGGGTGTATCGACGCGCATGCTGCGGAACTTGGGCATCAGGAAAACTCTGTTGCGGCGCCCGATGCGTTCCGACCAGTACAGCACAGGACCGGGCGAAGTGAGTTTCACCCACAACGCGACGAGCACAAGCGGAATGGCGAGAACGATCAACGCGGATGCGGCAAGGAGGAGATCCAGTGCGCGTTTCAGCATGGCCTCGCGCTTTCCCTTGCGGCCTGCTCGATCCCGTCAACCGTAGCATGGCCGGGTACCCAGCCAAGCAACTGCCTGGCCTTCGACGCATCGATCTGCAGCGAGCCGCACAAGCTGTCCGCCAGCCGCGTTTGTCCCAGGATTTGCGCCGCAGCGCGGAGCAACGATGGCGGCACTCTGGCGAGGCGGGCCGGCTTGCCGAGCCCCCGCGCCATATGCCGGACGAGATCGGGCGTCGAAACGTCTTCGCCGTCGGCCACCAGGAGCAACTGATTCGCCGCCGCCGGGTGCTCCAGGCACAGGCTGAGGAGCTCCAGCAAATTGCCAAGGCCGAGCAGGCTGCGCGCGTTCCTGATCCCGGCTAGAGGCAGGACCCACCCGCTTTCGATGGCGCGAACGAGTCGGGCGAAATTGCCTGGAGCTCGAGGCCCGTAAATCAGCGGCGGACGCAGGATGACGTAATCGGTCCGATCAGAGCCTGCCAGGTTGTCGATGACGGCGGCTTCGCTGCGCAACTTGCTGACCGCATATGGCTCGACGGGGGACGGAAGGTCGCTCTCCACAAACGGCTGCCCATGGGTGAGATTGCCGTTGACCCCGATGGAACTCATGAGGATGAGCCTGCGGACACCGGCCGCCTGGCTGGCCTGGGCGATGACCTGAGCCGCACGCTCGTTGCATTCAAAGTCGGCCGTGGGGCCGCGCTGGTGGGCTCGTGCAGCCAGGTGCACCACAGCGTCCGCGTGCTCAACCGCGCACCTGAGGGCAGTCGGGTTCTCGTAGCTGTCGATCGTGGCGCGTATGACCCCTGCCGGCCACACAGATGTGGCTCGCGACATGGCCACAACGTCCTTCCCAATGGCGTGCAGGTGCCGGACCAGGGCGCCGCCGACAAAGCCGCCCGCGCCAGTCACGACGATTCGTTGAACGCCAGATGCAGATGCCATCGGTCAGAACGAGCGGTACTTGCGCAACGCATTCACGGCGTAGCGGCTGAAATACCACGCGGAGGGAAGCAGGCCCAGCTGTTCGACATCCCGGTAGGTCTTCCAGACCTCGCGCGCCGAGCGGCCCTTGTTCCTGGACACGGACCGGGGCATCACGCGATAGCGCATCAGGTCCTCGTCCAGTCCGTACGCCACATAACCGCGCTTGAGGATGCCCAGCCAGCAGGTGAAGTCGTCGTAGTACACGCGCTGCATTCTGACTTCGCCGCAAAGTTCCCGATCCAGGAGGACGGTGGAGGTCGCGATCGCCGTATTGCCCAGGAGCTGAGAGTAGGTCAGCGTGCAC
>JAAOZX010000096.1 GCA_012274225.1 Comamonadaceae bacterium
CTGATGAGCCTGAAAGAACGCATCACCGAAGACATGAAGGCCGCCATGCGCGCGCGCGATGCCGAGCGGCTTGGAACCATCCGGCTGCTGACGGCCGCAATGAAGCAAAAAGAGGTCGACGAGCGCATCGACCTGGACGACGCCACCGTGGTGGGCATCGTCGACAAGCTCATCAAGCAGCGCAAGGACAGCGTCGACGCCTTCACCAAGGCGAGCCGGATGGACCTGGCCGACAAGGAAGCAGCCGAGATCGTCGTGCTGCAAGGCTATCTGCCGGCCCGCCTCTCAGCCGAAGAAATCGCCGCCGCCGTGAAAGGCATCGTGGCGGAAGTCGGTGCCAAGGGCCCCGGCGACATGGGCAAGGTCATGTCGGCTGTGAAAGCCAAGCTGGCCGGCAAGGCCGACATGGGTCAGGTCTCCGCGACGGTGAAAGCTGCTCTGGCTGGTTAACACCCAAATACCGGACGCAGAAGACGCCAAAATACGCAAAGGACGTAGAAGGGAAAACCTTCAATGGTTTCTTTTGCGTCTTCTGCGCTCTTTTGCGTCCTCTGCGTCCGGCTGTCCGTATCTGGGCTCAGGACCCAGCGACCTTCATCCGGTCGATCAGGATCGACCCCACCGTCTTCGCGCCGTAGTTGTAGGTATCGGCGCCGACGGCCTGGATGCCGGCCAGCATGTCCTTCATGTTGCCGGCCACGGTGATCTCCTCCACGGGGTAGGCGATCTCGCCCTTTTCCACCCAGAACCCGCTCGCGCCGCGCGAATAGTCACCGGTCACGTAGTTCACGCCCTGGCCCATCAGCTCGATCACGAACAGGCCCGTCCCGAGCTTGCGAAGCATCTCGCGCAGGTCGTCGCCCGGTTGCGTGAGGCGTGAGGTCAGGATCAGGTTGTGCGAGCCGCCGGCATTGCCCGTGGTGCGCATGCCGAGCTTGCGCGCCGAATAGGTGCTGAGGAAATAGCCTTCGACCCGTCCGGCGTCCACCACCTTGCGCGCCCGGGTCCGGACCCCCTCCTCGTCGAAGGGGGCGCTGCCCTTGCCGCGCGGCACCAGCGGATCCTCCGCCACGTCGATGGGGTCGGGGAAGACCTTCTTGCCCAGCGAATCCATCAGGAAGGTGCTCTTGCGATACAGGGCGCCGCCGCTCACCGCCTGCACGAAGCCGCCCAGCAAGCCGGCCGCCAGCGGCGACTCGAACAGCACCGGGCAGACCCGGGTGCTGATCTTGCGCGACTTCAGGCGGGACAGCGCGCGCTCGGCGGCATAGCGGCCGATCGCCTGGGGATCGGCCAATTCGTCGGGGCTGCGCATCGAGCTGTACCAGGCGTCGCGCTGCATGCCGTCGCCCTTGCCGGCGATCGGCGCAACCGAGATCGAATGGCGCGAGCTGGGGTAGCCGCCGCGAAAGCCGCGGCTGTGGGCGCTGAAGAAATGGCTTTGCTGCGCCGACACCCCGGCGCCCTCGCTGTTGGTGATGCGCTTGTCGGTGGCGAAAGCGGCTCCCTCGCAGGCCATCGCCAGGCGGGCCGCCTCCTCGCTGGTGACGTTCCACGGGTAGAACAGATCCAGGTCGGGTTGGTCTTCGGGCCCGGCGATGTCCTGGGCGTCGGGCAGGCCCGCCACCGGGTCCTCCGCGGTGAATCGCGCGATGTCGTAGGCGGCCTGAACCGTCTGCTCGATCGCCGCGCGCGAGAAGTCCGACGTGCTGGCGTTGCCGCGGCGGTGGCCGATGTAGACGGTGACGCCCAGCGACTTGTCGCGATTGCGCTCCACGTTTTCCAGTTCGCCCTTGCGCACCGACACGCTCAGGCCGCAGCCCTCCGACGCTTCGGCGCCGGCGTCGGTCGCCCCCAGTTTCTTGGCGTGGGCCAGGGCGGTGTCAACCAGGCCCTCGAAGGTAGCTCGGCTGTAGGCGAAAACGGCGTCGCCACGGGTGTCGGGTTTGTTCATAGCGGGGCTATGATAGCCGCCCGAACCTGAAGGCACGCAGCGCGCGGCCGTCCTCACCTGCATGTCACGCAAACCCAAAAAAGGCTATTTCGTCCGCGGCGAGTTCGTTGCCGAAGGCAGCGAGCTGGACCTCGAACTGAAGGCGCAGCTCAAGGGCACCGACGAGGCCAGCAAGACCGATCTCAAGCGTGAGAGCACCGAGCTGCAAAAGCTCGGCGAGGCCTTGCTGACACTGCGGGCCGACCTGATGCAGGGGTTGTCGCTGCCCGAGAGACTGGGGGATGCGGTGGCCGAGGCCAGGCGCATCACCAATTTCGAGGGCAAGCGGCGGCAGATGCAGTACATCGGCAAACTGATGCGCCTACTGGATGAAGAAACCCGCCAGAGCGTACGCGACGCCCTCGAAATGCAGCAAAAGGGCTCGGCCAGCGACGCGCTGGCGCTGCACCAGGCCGAGCAGTGGCGCGACAAGCTGATCGCCGACGACGAGGCCCTGGCGCAATGGCAACGCGCCTATCCTGGCACCGACACGCAGCAGCTCCGCGCCCTGGTGCGCCAGGCGCGCAAGGACGTGCAACCCGACGCGCAATCGGTTTCCAGGGGCCTGGCACCGCGCCAGGGCCGGGCCTACCGGGAAATCTTCCAATTGGTCAAAGAACAGTTGGACCATGAAGGTCCGCCGTCTCAACTGAGCAAACTGACATGAACGCAGTACCTTTCGAGCCGATCCGCATCGGCATCGTCTCCATCAGCGACCGGGCCTCCAGCGGTGTCTACGAGGACAAGGGCCTGCCGGCCCTGCAGGACTGGCTGGGCCGGGCCCTGCGCAATCCCGTTACGTTCGACGCCCGCCTGATCCCCGACGAGAAAGAGGCGATCAGTGCTGCGCTGATCGCGTTGGCCGATGCCGGCTGCGCGCTGGTGGTTACCACCGGCGGAACCGGACCGGCGCCGCGCGATGTCACGCCAGAAGCCACCCTGGCGGTGGCCGACAAGGAAATGCCGGGCTTCGGCGAGCAGATGCGCCAGATCAGCCTGCGCTTCGTGCCCACCGCCATCCTGTCGCGCCAATGCGCCGTGATCCGCGGCCGCAGCCTGATCATCAACCTGCCGGGCCAGCCCAAGGCGATCCAGGAAACCCTGGAGGGTTTGCGCGGTGCCGGCGGCGAGTCGCTGGTGCCGGGCATCTTCGCGGCGGTGCCCTATTGCATCGACCTGGTCGGCGGTCCCTACCTGGTGACCGACGAGTCGGTGTGCAAGGCCTTCCGGCCCAAGTCGGCGATCCGGCCGGCACCGGCACAGTAAGGGCCACTGCGCGGGGCCGGCTCTGAATAAATCGCTCCGCGATCTATTCAGAGTTATTTGCCAACCAGTTGGGTCAGCTTGTCGGCCTCGAAGTGTTCCTTCAGAGCCGCGTCGTCGGGCACGCAGTCGCCCTCTTTGCGGGCGACGGACAGCTTCTCGATGGCCTGCCACAGCAGCGCGATCTGGTGCTCCTGCGAGGACGCGCTGTCAATCAATCCCTTCATGGCCTGCGACAGCGGGTCGTCGTTCTCGGTGATCCCGTAAGCCGAGAACCCCATCTTGTTGGCGACCTGTTCGCGCCGCTTGCTGTCGTCGGCCTGGATCACGCGCGCCGGGATACCCACCGCCGTGGCACCCGCCGGCACCGGCTTGGTGACCACCGCGTTGGAGCCCACGCTCGCGTCGTCGCCCACGGTGAAGCCGCCCAGCACCTTGGCACCTGCCCCGATGACCACGTTGCGGCCCAGGGTCGGATGGCGCTTGGCGCCTTTGGTCAAAGAGGTCCCGCCGAGCGTGACGCCCTGGTAGATGGTGCAGCCTTCGCCGATCTCCGCGGTCTCGCCGATGACCACGCCCATGCCATGATCGATGAACACCTTGTCGGCGATCTTCGCGCCGGGATGGATCTCGATGCCGGTGAGCCAGCGCGAGAACTGCGAGGTGAAACGCCCGAGCCAGCGCAGCCCCTGGCCCCAGAACCAGTGCGCCAGGCGATGCAGCAGCAAGGCATGCAGGCCCGGATAACAGGTGACCACCTCCCACTTGCTGCGCGCGGCAGGGTCGCGGTCGAGGATGCACTGGATGTCGGAACGCAGACGGTTGAACATGGCGCGAGCGAAGGTGTGACCGTCAGTCTAACTTCTTGCCTTGGCGGCCGCTTGCGACATCGCCTTGGCAACACCACGCAGGATGTGGATTTCCTCGACGGTGAGATTCGAGCGGTTGAACAGCTGGTTCAGGCGCGGCATCAGCTTCTTGGGCGCGGCCGGATCGAGAAAGCCGATGTCCACCAGCGCGCGCTCCCAATGGGCCAGCATCCCCGCCACGGCCTGGGCGTCGGCCGGCGTCTCGGCGCGCGCCGGCTCGCCCGGCGCCGGGTTGGCAAAGCCGCCCAGCGCCGTGCGCCACTCGTAGGCGATGACCTGGATCGCCGAGGCCAGGTTGAGAGAACCGTAGTCCGGATCGGTTGGGATCGACAAGGCGGCGTGGCAGCGGTACACGTCGTCGTTGATCATGCCGAAACGCTCGGATCCGAACAGGAAAGCGACGCTGTGGCCGGAGCCGGCCAACGGGCCCAGGTGCGCGCGCGGGATGACAGTCGGCGGACCGAAATCACGCGCCGTCATCGCGGTGGCGCACAGGTAGGTCATGCCATCGATCGCCTCATCGAGCGTCGCGACGATCCGCGCCTTGGCCAGGACGTCGCCGGCGCCGCTGGCGCGCTGCACCGTTTCCTCGCGCGTCAGCACGTCCGGCCAGCGCGGCGCCACCAGCACCAGATCGTCGAACCCCATGACCTTCATCGCCCGCGCGGCCGCGCCGACATTGCCGGCGTGGCTGGTGTTGATCAGGACGAAGCGGGTGCGCATGGGAACGGATTGTCCATGCATTGGCACCCGGTGCATCGCGGCTGAAACATCTGTGTTAGAAGGTTAGCGAGCCAAAACACCGGCGTTCGTCATCGTCGCCCGAGGAGAAGAACATGCTTGCCAATGCCCTGGGCGTGCTGGGTGGAATGGGGCCGCTGGCCGCCGCCGACTTTCTGGCCAAGCTCGCGGCCGCCACCGAGGCCAGCTGCGACCAGGAGCACATCCCGCTGATCCTGTACGGCGACTGCACCACCCCCGACCGCACCGCCAGCATCCTGGGCCATGGCCCGTCGCCGCTGCCGCAATTGCTGGCCGGCATCGAATTCCTCAACGCCGCGCGTTGCGCCGTCATCGCCATCCCCTGCAACAGCGCGCACTGCTGGTACGACGACATGGCGCGCGCCAGCCGCGCTCCGGTGCTGCACATCGTCGAAGCCAGTGCGCAGAAAGTCCGGCGCAACAATGCCGCCACCCGCCGCGTGGGCGTGCTCTCCACCGAGGGCACGCACCGGATGGGCATCTACCGGGTGTCGCTCGAGCGCATGGGGTTCGCGGTGATCGCCCCGACCGCCGAGGACTTCCGCGACCTGGTATCGCCGGGCATCGCCGACATCAAGGGCAACCGGATCGCCGCGGCGCAGGACAAGTTCGACGTGGCCGCCGACCGGCTGCTGGCACGCGGGGCCGAGCAGATCATCCTGGGCTGCACCGAGATTCCGCTGGCGATGCAGCCCCGCTGCGCGACCAACCCGCACAGCGTGGTGGACTCCACGCTCGCCCTGGCAGAAGCCGTGTTGGCGCACTTCGGCGCGTCGAAGGCGCCGGCCCGCGCGGCTGCTGAATCTTGAAC
>JAAOZX010000097.1 GCA_012274225.1 Comamonadaceae bacterium
CCGGCACGCAGCGGCGCAGCCGGCTGGCGCACACGAACAGCGCATGGTTCACGGCCGCCCTGCCGTGCAACTGCTCCAGGGCGAAGAAGTTGCCGATCGACACCGCGATCACCCCCACCGGCCGATCCGGGTCCTGCTGCTGGCGAAAGAACGCCATCCCCACCATCTTGCCGGTCTCCGCGTTGCTTCGCATCCGCGGGATCGGGTCGTAGCTGGGCCCCTGCACCAGCACCTCGCGCAGCTCGATCAGGTACGAATAGCGCCGCCACATCATGCTGGCCATGGCGATCAGGTAGGCCGTGGCCGCCACCGCGCTCACCAACTGCACCGCCAGCGGCACGCCCTCCCGGTCCATTGCGATCCAGCTCAAGCCACCCAGCGAAACCAGCATGAAGGCCACCCCCAGGACGCCGACCCAAGCCAGCCGGTCGCCGCGCCGGGCGCTGCGCACGGCGATGAACACCCCGCCGAGGCCCATGCAGAGAGCCACGATCGAGCCCAGCGCCAACGCATGCCAGCCATCGAGCAGCCAGCTCGCCACCATCGCCAGCACGGCGAGGGTCCAGACCCGCATCCGGACCCGCCGCGCCGTCGCGGCCGAGCGCAGCAGGCCCAGCATCGCCCCCAGCAGCAGTCCCAGCACGGCGGCGCTGACGATGGCGATGTGCGAGAGCACGCGATTCTCGACCGCCGGGTCGACGATCGGCAACCAGCCGAGGTAACCCACCACGAACAACGCCGAGATCAGCGCGGCCGTCGCCGCCCCCAGGGCGACGCGGTGGTGCGACTGGATGAACGCCAGCACGGAACCGGCCAGCAACAGCGCCACGGTCCCAAAGTAGGCCCCCCAGAAACCGATCGCCCACATTTGCATCGGCAAACCATAACCGGCCGCCCTGGCAAACGCAACCGGCGCGACGGCCCGGTGCCAGCCCGCCCCTTCAATGGCTTGCCGAGAGCGCCCGTCAGCGCCGCCGGAACCCGATGGCGACCGCATGCATGGCAGCGACCAACCCGGGCAGGCGCGAAAGGCAACGGGCCGCGACGCGCCCATCCCTTACACTTTCCCAACTCCCCCTCCGGGTTCATCCGCCGTCCGCAGTCCGCATGTCCACCGTCTTCAATTTCACGTTCGTGCCCTGGTTCCGCTCGGTGGCGCCGTACATCCACATGCACCGGGGCAAGACCTTCGTGGTCGGCATTGCGGGCGAAGCCATCGCGGCGGGCAAGCTGCAGCACATCGCGCAGGACCTGGCCCTGATCCAGAGCATGGGCGTGAAGGTCGTCCTGGTGCACGGCTTCCGGCCCCAGGTCAACGAGCAGCTCAAGGCCAAGGGCCACGCGTCGCGCTACTCGCACGGCATGCGAATCACCGACGAGGTTTCGCTCGACTGCGCCCAGGAGGCGGCCGGCCAATTGCGCTACGAGATCGAGGCGGCGTTCAGCCAGGGCCTGCCCAACACGCCGATGGCCGGGTCCACCGTGCGCGTGATCTCGGGCAACTTCATCACCGCCCGGCCGATCGGCGTGCTCGACGGCGTCGATTTCCAGCATTCCGGCCTGGTGCGTAAAGTCGACGTTGCCGGCATCCTGCGGACGCTGGACCTGGGCGCGATGGTGCTGTTGTCGCCCTTCGGCTTCTCCCCGACCGGGGAAGCCTTCAACCTCACCATGGAGGAAGTGGCGACCAGCGTGGCCATCGCCTTGCAGGCCGACAAGCTGGTTTTCCTGGCGGAAATTCCGGGCGTGCGGATCAAGCCGCTGGAACCCGAGGGCGACGACAATCCGGTCGACACCGAGCTGCCGCTGGCCGCGGCCGAACAGCTGCTGGCCAGCTTGCCGGCCGGCGACCTGCATCCCACCGACACCGCCTTCTACCTGCAACATTGCGTCAAGGCCTGCAAGGCCGGCGTCGAACGCAGCCACATCATCCCGTTCGCCACCGACGGTTCGCTGCTGCTGGAGGTCTACGTGCACGACGGCATCGGCACCATGGTGATCGACGAGAAGCTGGAAAGCCTGCGCGAGGCCGAGGCCGACGACGTGGGCGGCATCCTGCAACTGATCGAGCCGTTCGAAAAGGACGGCACCCTGGTCAAGCGCGGCCGCACCGAGATCGAGCGTGACATCGCCAACTACACCATCATCGAGCACGACGGCGTGATCTTCGCCTGCGCCGCGCTCTACCCGTACCCGGAAGGTAAGACCGGAGAGATGGCGGCGCTGACGGTGTCGCCGCAAAGCCAGGGCCAGGGCGACGGCGAAAAGGTCCTGCGGCGCATCGAGCAGCGGGCCCGCGCCATGGGACTGGAAAGCATCTTCGTCCTCACCACCCGCACCATGCACTGGTTCCTCAAGCGCGGCTTCGTCCAGGTCGACGCCGAGTGGCTGCCCGAGGCGCGCAAGCGCAAGTACAACTGGGATCGCAAGAGCATGGTGTTCGTCAAGAAGATCGGTTGAGCTGGCGCGCCGCCCGGGCGCTGCCGAGGTGACAAACGCCGCGCCCCCGGCTATCGTGGTGCCTGAGGGCCGACGGCCCGCGCACAAGGAGGTGACCATGTACCCATGGCTCTGGTTCTGGGCGCCGCAGTTCCACTTTCCTTTCTCGGGCAGCGTGGCGCAGCGCATCGAGCCCGATACCAACTGGTTCTTTGCCGGGATCCGCCCGGAGGCGGGTAACGGCGACGTCGAACAGCAGATCTTCGACGTGGCGTCCTATGGCCGCCAGCTCGGGTTCATCACCGAAGTGCTGCTGGCCCAGTCCAGCCCGGGAACGATCGCGCCGGACCAGGCGGCACGGTCCCTGGCCCAGCTGGAAGACGTCTATCACGAGGTCGAGGACGTCAAGCGGCGCAACAGCGACAAGCTGGCCCGTTCCGCCGTTGCCGTGCTGGAAAAGTTGCGGAGCAGCAATCCCGCCGAACTGGCCCGGGTGCTGGGCCGCTTTTCGCAAGCCACCCCCCTGCTCGAGCATCAGCGCGCGCCGGGCACCTGACAGCGCCAGCTCGAGCGCGGCGGCCGGGGACCCGGGCTTGACCCGCGTCAACGTATTGCGCAGGCCATGATCTACCTTGAAACCAGCGCCCCGTCGGCGCCTTTCCCACAACGGAATGGCATCGATCCGACAGCCGGCACGGGCGGCAGCGCCTAGCTTGGAGTCCTCCATGAACACGATCAGCAACGCGTCTTCCCTGGCCGGCCGCGAAGTCCGCATCCCCGCGGGGGATGCATGGCTGTACGGCGACCTCACGGTGCCGTCAGGCTTCGCGGGGCTGGTGCTCTTCGCGCACGGCAGCGGCAGCGGCCGCCATAGTGCGCGTAACCGGCAGGTCGCGGCGCGGCTGCAGCAGGTCGGAATCGCGACGCTGCTGTTCGACCTGCTCACCGCCGACGAAGAACAGGTCGACCTGCGCACCCGCGAGCATCGCTTCGACATTCCACTGCTCACGCGCCGGATGCAGGACGCCACGGCCTGGGTCGGCGATCAGCCGGAACTGCGCCATGCGCCGATCGGCTATTTCGGCGCCAGCACTGGCAGCGCCGCCGCACTCATCGCAGCGGCCCGGCTCGGCGGCCGGGTGGCGGCCGTGGTGTCGCGCGGCGGCCGGCCCGACCTGGCCGGACCGGCGGCGCTGGCCGCAGTCATGGCGCCCACGCTGTTGATCGTGGGCGGGGCCGACCACGGCGTGATCGAACTCAACCAGGTGGCGTTCGGCCAGCTGCGCTGCATCAAGCGCCTGGACATCGTGCGCGGCGCGACCCATTTGTTCGAGGAGCGCGGCGCCCTGGAAGAGGTCTCCGCCCTGGCGGCCGACTGGTTCGCCAACTACCTGGTCCCGGCGGAGCATCCGGCATGACCGAGCCGCGACTGCCGTTTGCCGACCGGCGCCAGGCCGGCCGCGTGCTGGCGGAGTGCCTGGAGTCCTACCGCGGCCAGGCCGACCTGATGGTGCTGGGGCTGCCGCGCGGCGGCGTGGCCGTGGGTTTCGAGGTGGCCCATGCGCTGCAGGCGCCGCTGGATGTGTTCGTCGTGCGCAAGCTCGGCCTGCCCGGGCATGAGGAATACGCGATGGGCGCGATCGCCAGCGGCGGCGTGCGCGTGATGAACCCCGTGCCGGGTCTCACCGTGTCGCCCGAGGCCATCGCGCAGGTCGTCGCCCGCGAGCAGGAGGAACTGACCCGGCGCGAATTGCTGTACCGCGGCGGCAGCACAGCCGTGTCCCTGCGCGGGCGTACGGTGATCGTGGTCGACGACGGCCTTGCCACAGGTTCGACCATGCGGGCCGCGGTGCTGGCCATCCGGCAGCAGCATCCGGCGCGGCTGGTGGCGGCGGTGCCGGTCGGTGCCGCCGAGACCTGCGCCATGCTGCGCCGGGATGCCGATGCGGTGGTCTGCGCTGCCATGCCCAGCCCGTTCCGCGCCGTCGGCCTGTGGTATCGCGATTTTCCGCAGGCCACCGACGAGGAGGTCCGCCAGCTGCTGGCCGAAGCTCGCCGCGAGCACGGCGCGATGCTGCACTGAGGGGAGAAGCAATGGTGACCCGCCACTTCGAAGCTACACGAATCGACCCCGAACTGGTAAGCGGCGTGCGCCGCCATCTGCAGCCGCTGTCCGGCTCGCCCCATGACTACGACACGCTCATGCAGCTGCTGGCCGGGGCGCGGTTCGCCTTGCTGGGCGAAGCATCCCACGGCACCGCCGACTTCTATCGCGAGCGCATCCGCATTACCCAGCGGCTGATTGCCGAACACGGATTCCGCGCGGTGGCGGTCGAGGCCGACTGGCCCGACGCCTGGCGCGTCAACCGCTATGTGCGCGGCCGCTCGGACGAGCGTGACGCAGCCGGCGCGCTGTCGGGATTCCAGCGCTTCCCGGCCTGGATGTGGCGCAACACCGAGGTGCGCGGCTTCGTCGAATGGCTGCGCGACTTCAACGCCAGCCGCGGCGAACACGACCAGGTCGGCTTCTACGGCATCGACCTGTACAGCCTGTTCTCGTCGATGCAGGCGGTGCTGGCCTACCTCGACCGCACCGATCCGGATGCGGCTCGCCGTGCCCGCGCGCGCTACGCCTGTTTCGACCATGCGCGCGAGGACAGCCAGGCCTATGGCTATGGCGCCAGCTACGGCCTGACCCCAAGCTGCGAAGACGAGGCGGTGCAGCAATTGCGCGAGATGAACCGGCTGGCGGCGCGCCTGATGCCCACCCTGGGGCTGGAGCGCGACGAGGCGTTCTTCGCCCAGCAGAACGCACGATTGGTGCGCAATGCCGAGGAGTACTACCGCACCATGTTCCGCGGCCGCGTCTCCTCCTGGAACCTGCGCGACAGCCACATGGTGGAGACGCTGCAGGCACTGGAGCGCCATCTGACCAGTGGCGGCAAGGCGCCGCGCATTGCCGTGTGGGCGCACAACTCGCACCTCGGCGACGCCAGCGCCACCGAGATGGGCGACCAGGGCGAATGGAACGTGGGCCAGCTGGTGCGCGACCGGTACGGGTCGGACGCCGTGCTGGTGGGCTTCAGTACCCATCGCGGCTGGGTCACCGCGGCCACCGACTGGGACGACCCGCCGCACCGCAAACGCGTGCGCGAGGGCTTGCCGGGCAGCTGGGAAGACCTGCTGCACCAGGTGGGCACTGAGCGTTTCCTGCTGCGATTACGCGATAGCGAGCCCTTGCGGCAACTGGCCGCGCCGCGCCGGTTGCAGCGCGCCATCGGGGTGATCTACCGGCCCGAAACCGAGCGCCAGTCGCACTATTTCGAGACCCGGTTACCCGACCAGTTCGATGCCCTGATCCACATCGACGAGACCGACGCGCTGGAACCGCTGGACCGCGGCCGGATCTGGGTCACCGACGAGCCGCCGGAGACATTCCCTTCGGGCGTTTAGGGTCAGGGACCGGAGAGAAAGACCGGACGCAAAAGACGCAAAAGACGCAAAA
>JAAOZX010000469.1 GCA_012274225.1 Comamonadaceae bacterium
ACCTTGCTGAGGTCCTGCGCCGTGCCGGCGTAGAAATAATCGGCGTTGGTCTTGTTGGCGATGGCCTTCAGGGTTTCCTCGTCCAGCCGCACCCGCATCGACCAGCCTTCGAAGCCGATGGTCTCGCCGTCCACCGTGCCGATGCCCACGGTATAGACGCGAATGCCCCGGTCGGCCGCCATCTTCGCTGCTTCCATCGGGTCGACGCCGGTGGTGCGCTGGCCGTCGGTGAGCATGATGATGGCCGCCGAGTTGAACGAGCCCGGCGCCACCGGCGTGAACTCCTTCTTTTCCTTTTTTTCGCTGTCGATGGAGGAGCCGCGCTGGCGCTCGCGCCCCATTTGCAGCGAGTCCAGAGTGATTCCGGCATCGGGGAACAGGGTGGCCAGCGAAATCACGATGGCATTGCCGGTCGCGGTGGCGCGCTGCAACTGGAACCGGTCGATGGCCGTCACCAGGTCCTCGCGGTTGGTGGTGGGCAGCTGCGCCACCTGGGCCGAGCCGGCAAAGGCGACGATGCCAACCTTCACGTGGCGCGGCAGCTCGGCCAGGAAGGCCTTGGCCGCGGCCTGCGCCGCCTCCAGCCGGCTGGGCTTGACGTCGGTCGCGCGCATGCTGCCCGACACGTCCATGGCCAGGATGATGGTCTGCTGGTTGGACGGCAGCGTCACGACGGCCTGCGGCCGCGCCGCGGCGACCAGCATCGCGGCCAGCGCCAGCAGGAACAGGGCCGGCGGGATATGGCGGCGGATCGACTGGCCCGGGCCCATCGCCTCCTTGACGATCGACAGCGAGGCGTAGCGCAGGGCGGTCTTCTTCTTGCGCCGCATCAGCCAGAGGTACAGCAACACCAGCAGCGGCAGCGCCAGTAGCAACCACAGGAATTCGGGCCAGAGGAAGATCATGACTGCGTCCTCAACTCAAGCGGCCCGCCGAAGGTGCGCCGGAAAACCGCCGCCCGCCGCCAGCCGGGCGCGGCGCTTGCGCATCTCGGTGAATCGCACCACTGCGTCGACCAGGTCGCCGTCGGTGGACAACTCGAGCGCGTCGACGCCGGCGCGCACGAAACCTTCGCGCAATTCGGCTTCGCGCTGGGCGGCGATGCGGGCGAAGCGTTTGCGAAAGCCCGCGTCATGGGTGTCCACCAGCAGCTGCTCGCCGGTTTCGCTGTCGCGGATTGTGAGCAGGCCCAGGTCAGGCAGGTCCAGTTCCAGCGGATCGACCAGCCGAACGGCCACCACTTCGTGGCGCCGAGCGAGCTGCGCCAGCGGGCGTTCCCAGCCCGGCTCGCTGATGAAGTCGGACACCACGAACACCGTCGATCGGCGCTTGAGCAGATTGGCCGCGGATTCGAGCAGATCGCGCAGGCGCGTGGTTCCCGACTCGGCATGCGCCGGCCGGGTCTGCATGCTGTGCAACAGGTGCAGCACATGGCGGCGGCCGCCCCGGGTCGGGATCACGGTGTCCACGCCGGAGCCGTACAGCACCGCGCCGACGCGGTTGCCATGGCGGGTGAGCATTCGCGCCAGCACGGTGACGAATTCGGCCGAGACGTTGTGCTTGCGCTGTTCGCCCGACCCGAAGTCCACCGACGGGCTCAGGTCCAGCAGGAACCAGGTCGCCATCTCGCGGTCTTCGGTGAACACGCGCACATGCGGCACCTGCAACCGCGCCGTGACGTTCCAGTCCATGTGGCGCACGTCGTCGTGAAACTGGTACTCGCGCAGGTCGGCCAGGTCCAGCCCGGCGCCGCGCAGCAGCGTCCGGTAGTCGCCCTGCAGGATGCCGTCCAGGCGCCTGATCGCGGTCCACTCCAGCCGCCGCAGCACCTGCTCGGCACCAGCGGCTGTGGTCGCCTGGGCCGTGTTCACGACAGCAGTGTCAGGCCTGCGCCGGACCGCCCCAAGCAGGCCTGGGCCCCCTCGAAGGGCAGCGACCACAGGGAGCGCGGGGGCCTTGTCAGGCCGCGAGCTTTTCATGTTCGAGGGGCCTGGGGGGCGACGGGATCTTGCTCATGATCTTGCTCACCAGCGCGTCGGGCGACAGCCCTTCGGAGAGCGCCTCGTACGACAGCACCAGGCGGTGCCGCAGCACGTCAGGCACCAGGTCGGTCATGTCCTCGGGCAGGGCGTAGGTGCGGCCCCGCAGCATGGCCATTGCGCGGGCACCCTCGGTGAGGTTGATGGTGGCGCGCGGGCTCGCGCCGAAGGTAAGGTACTTGCCGAAATCCTTCAATCCGTGTCTTTCCGGCGCCCGGGTGGCGGACACCAGCCGCACGGCGTATTGCACCAGCGACGGGTCGACGTAGACACGTCGGCATTCGCGCTGCAGCGCGGCCAGTTGCTCGGTGGTGGCGACGGCGCGGACGTTCACCGCCGGGCCGGTGACGCGCTCGACGATGACGAACTCTTCCTCGTCGGTCGGATAGTCGACCAGCACCTTCATCATGAAGCGGTCGACCTGGGCCTCGGGCAGCGGATAAGTTCCTTCAGTCTCGATCGGGTTTTGCGTCGCCATCACCAGGAAAGGACTGGGCACCTTGTGGGTTTCTCCGGCTATGGTCACCTGGCGCTCCTGCATCACTTCCAGCAGCGCGCTTTGCACCTTGGCCGGGGCCCGGTTGATTTCGTCAGCCAGCAGCAAGTTGGTGAACACCGGGCCCAGCGCGGTGCTGAAGTCGCCGGTCTTCTGGTTGTAGATGCGCGTGCCCACCAGGTCCGAGGGCACCAGGTCGGGCGTGAACTGGATGCGCTTGAACTGTCCGGTGATGGTACTGGCCAGCGTCTTCACCGTCAGGGTCTTGGCCAGGCCGGGTACGCCTTCGACCAGCAGATGTCCCTGCGCCAGAATGGCGACCATGACGCGCTCGAGGAAGCGGTCCTGTCCCACCACCACCCGTTTCACCTCGTAGAGGATCTGTTCCATCAACTGGGCCGTGTCGCTGTCCTGTCGGGTCGTGAGGTCCATGAGGCGAGGAGTGGGTTGTGAAAAATGCGTTGAGATCAGAACGGTGGCAGCCCCGCAGCGGCCGCCGCGTTCTCGATGGGCACGGCAAACCCGATGCCCAGGAAAGTACGCGCCGGCGTCGGGTTCAGGATCGCGGTGACGATGCCCACCACTTCGCCGTCCATGGTGATCAAGGGGCCGCCGGAGTTGCCGGGGTTGGCCGCCGCGTCGAACTGGATCAGGTTGGTCATTTCCTGCTTGCCTTCGGGCGAGCGGAAGGCCCGCTTCAGGCCCGACACCACGCCGCCCGAGGCCGACGGGCCGATCCCGAACGGAAAGCCCACCGCCATCACCTTGTCGCCAGGGGCCAGGTCACCCGTGGAACGCATGGTGGCGGGAATCAGGTCGTCGGGAATCTTGGTGGCTTGCAGCACCGCCAGGTCGTTCTCGGGCTGCACGCCGGTGATGTTGGCCGGCGCCTGCAGGCCGTCGGAGAACACCACCGAGATCCGGTCGGCGCCGGAGACCACGTGCAAATTGGTGAGGATCACGCCCTTGTCGATGATCACCACGCCGGTGCCCAC
>JAAOZX010000098.1 GCA_012274225.1 Comamonadaceae bacterium
CGAGCGCCAGGGTGGTGAGCAAAGCTGCGATTTTCATTTTGACTCTCTGAAGTTAAGAAGAGTCATCTCAACCGATTCGCAGCGGCCGTGATGTCGGACAAGCCTGAAGCCGCGCGTAGTAGGAAACCTCGAGCGCGGGCGCCGGCGCCGTGCTATTTCCCGAGCAACTGGCCGAATGCCTGGTCCAGCCGCGCGTCGGCATCGACGATCTTGCGGCGGGTCTGCTGCATCCACGCCTGGTCGGTTTGCAGCGTCGAGCGGGCTTCGCCCAGCATGCGCTCGACCTCGGCCGGCTGCGGGCCGCCGATGCCCACCCGGGTGTTGACCATGAACTCGGGCGACAGCACCTGGCGCAGCTGGGCCTCGCCGATCGGCAGCCGCTGATCTGGCAGCTTGAACTTCTCGATCGCCTGGGCGTAGAGCTCGACCGCCTTGGCGTACGGAAAATCCTTGGGCCGCAGGCCGTTGGCGCGGGCGTAGGTGACCATCGCCGAGGCGAAGGTGTGGCCGACGCGAAACGGTATCTTGTGCTCCATCTGCAGCGTCTCGGCCAGCTCCATCGACGTGGTCCAGTCGTCCTCCAGCTCCTCGAGCGAACGTTTGGGATTGATCGTGAGCGCGTCCAGCACGACGTCGAAATCGTTGATCATGCGCACCGCGTGGGGAAAGAAGCCCAGTTCCGCCCAGGGCGATTTGTAGTCCGTCATGCCGGTGGTGACGTTGTGCGCTCGCAGCGTCACGGTCTGGGCCAGGCCGACCACGTTCGATGCCTCCTCACGGGCCCGCATGATCACGCCGGGGTTGCGCTTTTGCGGCATCGCGCTGCTGGTGTAGGTCGAGCCTTCACTCAGCAGCAGCCAGGGACGCGTCTGGTGATACTGGGTATGAATGTCGTTCAGGATGGCACCCAGGCGGACCGCGGTGGAGGCGGCGATGCCGGTCGCCTCCAGCGAGATGTCCGATGGACTGACCTGCCCCGCGTCCAGGGAGTTCTCGATGATGCCGTCGAAGCCCAGCAGGTCGGCCATGCGCTTGCGGTTCAACGGCCAGCTCGAGTTCGCGAGCACGCCGGTGCCCATCGCGCTGCGGTTGAGCCTTCGGTACAGCTCGTGGATGCGCTGCGCGTCGCGCCCGAAGGATGCGTCGTAAGCCAGCAGGTAATGGGCGTAGCTGACCGGCTGGGCCTGCACCCCGTTGGTGTAGGCCGGCACGATGGTCTTGACGTTCCTGGCCGCGGTGGCCAGCAGGCGCTCGCGCATCCCGTTCAGGGCGTCGGAGAAATCGAGCAGCTGATTGCGCAGGTTGGCCATCCGGTAGGTGGCGTACATGTCCTGGCGGCTGCGCCCGGTGTGGATCAGCGAGGCGTCGGGGCCGATGTCGTCGGTGATGATCGTCTCGATCTGCAACACGTCGCTGGGCCGCTTGCCGCCCGGCTTGCCGGCCTGCTCGATCGAGAAGTTAACGCCCTTGGCCAGCTTGCGCCCCATGTCCGGCGTGACGATCTTTTCCTCCACCAGCATCACGGCCGACGCGCGGTTGATCTTGCCGAGCCAGTAGAACTGGTCCTCGGCCTGGTCGGTCTTGCCGGTGGTGTTGTCGCTGCTGCGCGAAGCGGCGACCGTCGCGCCCACCTTGGCCGCCTGCTGGTTGCACTCGGCCGTCGTGGCGCAGGGCAGTTGCCCGGTATCGGCGGCAATGGCCAGGCCCGGGCATACCGCGAGCGAGAGGACCAGCACAGCTGCATTCTTGTTCATGGGGCCTCCGTCAGTGGCGCGGTCGATCGAGATGTGGTAGGGGTCGCCGATTGCCCCGGTACGATGCACTGTAGCAGTGCCGGGATCGGGGCGCGGCGCACTCCAGGGTGGTGGATGACCCGCAGGCGGCCGTTGCGCTGACGGCCGGACGGGCACTATTCGGTCGCCTCGACCTCCGGACGATGGCTAGAGTGATCTTCATCACTTTCACTTCAGGGAGATTCACGTGGGCATCATCCTCTGGCTTCTGGGCGTTCCCCTTCTCTTGATCATTGCCTTGAAACTTTTCGGCATCCTGTAATCAGGCGCCCTCGGGCTTGATCTGGGCCCTGACAATCACCGGTTTCCAGCGGGCTTGCTCCTGCCGGATGAAGGCTTCGAATTCCTTGCCGGTGCTGCCCACGGCCAGCGCGGTGTCCTGGCTGAGCTTGTCGGAGACCACCTTGCTGCGTGCGGCCTTGATGGCTTCGGCTTCCAGCTTGTCGATATGAGCTTTTTGCCACTTGCTGGGCGCCATGAGCCCGTACCATTGCGTCATCTCGAAGCCCTTGTAACCTTGCTCGGCCACCGTCGGCACATCGGGCATTTGCGGCAGCCGGGTGCTGGTGCCGGTCGCGATGCAGCGCAGCTTGCCGGCCTTGATGAACTGGAGCAGCGCCGGCGCTCCGACGGATGCAGCCTGGAGCCGTCCGGCCAGCAGGTCCGTGAGCATCGGGCCGGTGCCGCGATAGGGCACATGCACCACGAAGGTATCGGTGGCCATCTTCAGGTATTCGAACGCCAGGTGGCCGGCGCTGCCGTTGCCGGCCGAGCCGTAGTTGAGGCGCCCCGGCTGGGCCTTGGCGTACGCGACGAACTCCTTCAGGTTCTTCACGGGCAATTCCGGATTCACCACGTACAGGCTCGGCACCTTCGAGACCAGGGTGATCGGCACGAAGTCCTTGTTGGCGTCGTAGGGCAGCTTGGCGAAGATGTACGGGTTCACCGCCAGCGTGCCAATGTGGCCCAGGATCAGCGTGTGCTCATCGCTGGAGTTGGCGACCTCCTGCATGGCGATGTTTCCGGCCGCGCCCGGCTTGTTGTCGACGAACACGCTTTGGCCTATCGTCTTGGACATTTCCGCGGCCACGGAGCGGGCCACGATTTCCGAGCTGCCGCCGGGCGCGAATGGGACCACCAGGCGCAAGGGCTTGCTCGGCCAGTTGCTGTCGGCGCGGACCAGCCAGGGCGACAGCGACAGGGCAGCGCCGGTGGATGTCGCCAACCACTGGCGACGGGTGAATTCGAAACGCGGATCCTTCATGACTACTTCCTTGCAGGTGTTCAAGACGTTGGGGCTCATTCGGTGGTGATGCCACGCTCCTTGATGACGCGAGCCCAGAGCGCCGTCTGCTGGCGAATGAATTGCTGCGCATGCTCGGGGGTGCCCTTCTGCATGTCGCCGCCCAGTTGCGCGATTCGCGCCTTGACCTCGGGCGAATTCAGCGCCTTTTGCAAAGCCCCGGCGATCTTTTCGACGATGGGCTCGGGTGTCCCCGCCGGCGCAAAGACGGCGTTCCATTCATAGATCTCGCAGCCCGGCACCCCGGCCTCGGCCAGCGTGGGCACATCGGGCAGCATGGCGGCCCGCGAGCTCGACGTGACGGCAAGCGCCCGCAGCCGGCCGGACTGCACGTGCGGCAAGGTCGATGCGAGATTGCCGAAGAACAAGGGCACCTGCCCGCCGATCACGTCGTTCAACGCCGGGCCGCCACCCTTGTACGGCACGTGCACCATCTCCACCTTGGCCGCCGACTCGAACAAGGCGCCGGCCAGATGTTGGGCCGAACCGTTGCCGGAAGAGGCGAAGGAGACCGAATTCTTGCTGGCCTTGGCGGTGGCGATCAGCTCGGCGATGTTCTTCGCGGGAAACTTCGCAGTGACAAGGACCACGTTCGGGAACAGCGCGATCACGCCGATCGGGCGAAACGCCTTGGCGCTGTCATAGGGCAGTTTGGGATAGAGAGAAGGGTTCACCGCGAACGACGAAGCGTCCAGCAATAGCGTGTAGCCGTCCGGGGCCGCCTTGGCCACCACGCTCGCGCCGATCTGGCCGCCCGCGCCGGGACGGTTTTCCACCACGATGGCCTGCCCCAGGGCCTCACCCATCTTGGGCGCAACGAGGCGCGCCATGGTGTCGGCGCCACCGCCAGGCGGATAGGTGACCACCATGGTGATGGGCTTGGCCGGCCAGCCGTTGGCCTGGGCGAACGCGCCGGGTGCGCCCGCCAGCAAAGCCAGGGCAACGACGGGAGCCCAGCGCAGGCCGGCGTTGGGGCGCGCGAGCAGGTGGAAGATCTTCACGTCGGTCTCCTTCGGGGGTGATTGATCCGGCGGGCTTCAACGCACCTGCGCGGTGTACTCGAATGCGAAGGCATCACCCAGCGTGGAGCGCAACTCCACGCAGCGATCGGCCAGGTCGAACGCACGCCGTTGCACCCGAACGCAGGGGTGGCCCTTCTCGAGGTCGAGGCGCCGGGCCTGCTGCCCGGTGAACTGGCCGAAGCTCAGGTGGTCTGCGGCATGGTGTATCACCACGCCGCAGACGCGCTGGTACATCGGATAGAGCAGGTCGTCCCAGGCCGTGGTATCCGATTCGGCCAGGGCGTCGAACAACGGCAGCGGCAGGACCAGCGTCTCCAGCAGGCAAGGCTGCGCGCCGATGCTGCGCAGCCGTTCGAGCACCAGCACCGAAGCGCCGGCCGGCAAGCCCAGGGCGTCGGCTTCGTCGAGATCGGCCAGACGCCTCTTGCGACTCAGGATGCGCGAGTGGGGCGCAGCCTGCAGCTCGCCGCTCTGGCGAAACCGGAAGAAGCGCAGCATGGAGGCGCCGCCCAAACCGGCCTTCACGAACGTGCCCTTGCCGTGGCGCCGTTCGAGCAGCCCGTCGGCAACCAGCAAGGCCAGCGCCTGCCGGATCGTGCCCAGCGCCACGCCGTAGGAGCGGGCCAGCACCGCCTCCGGCGGGATGGCTTCGCCCGGAACCCACTCTCCCTGCAGGATGCGGGCGCGCAGTGCGCCAGCCAGCCAGCCGTAGCGGCTTTGCCCGGGCGTTGGCGTGTCGCGTAGCGCAGCGGCGACGGATTTTCGTTCGGCGGCCATTGATTTAGTCCTCTAGAGGACTAGAATGTACGCTATCTTGACCGACCTGTCAAAAACTTTCGTCGACAGCCACCTCCACGTCTTTGCGGCCGGAGTGGCGCAGGCGCAGGCACGTTACGTCCCCCGGTACGACGCGCCATTGGCAGCATGGCAACAGGCGAGCAGGCCCCTGGGGGTGGCGCGCGGCGTGCTGGTGCAACCCAGTTTCCTGGGCACCGACAACAGCCGGCTGGTCCGTGAGTTGGCCGCCAATCCCCTGGCGTTGCGCGGCGTCGTCGTTGTTTCCGCGGACACCGACGGGGCCGAACTGGAGCGCCTGAACGATGCGGGTGTGCGCGGCCTGCGCCTCAATCTGGCCGGCGTTTCGCATCGCATCGAGCCCTGGACCCGCGCCCGTCGCCTCTGGGATGCGGTGCTGGCGCTGGACTGGCACCTTGAACTGCACACCGACACGGGCGCGTTACCGGAAACGCTGGCGCAACTGCCCGCCGATCTGCCCCTGGTGATCGATCACATGGGAAGACCCGATTCGGTGTCCGGTGCCGACCCGACCGTCCAGGCGCTGGTCCGGCGGGCGCTCCAGGGATCGGTTCATGTGAAGCTGAGCGGACCTTACCGGCTCGGCGGGCGGGACGCCGGCGCGCTGGCACGGCTGTGGCTGGGCGAACTGGGTTTGCACACGCTGCTTTGGGGCAGCGACTGGCCCTGCACGAATCATGAGTCCGAGGCGAATTACCCGGCGCTGTTCGATGCGCTGTACGACTGGGTCGGAGATCAAGCCGTACCGGCGATCCTGGTCGACAACCCGACCTGGCTGTACTGGCGCACCTCACCGCATCACCTCGTGCGATAGCGTGGGCTCCGCACGGCGCGGCGATACACTGTCACCTGCGGGCGGGACTGCCCTCGCACCGCGTGCCAAACTGGCACCGGGGCCGCAGGAATGCGGTCCCTCCCACAACAAGCCGGAGACCCGCATGAGCACACCAAGCACACTATTGACCGTTAGCAAGACCCTTCTGGGCCTGGCCGCTGCCGCGGCCCTGGCCGCCCCGGCGCGGGCCGACGTCCTGGACGACGTCAAGGCCCATGGCGTTCTCAAGTGCGGCGTCACGCTGGCGGCGCCCGGCTTTTCGGCCGAGGACAACGCCGGCAAGCGCACCGGCTTCGACGTCGACCTGTGCAAGGCCATCGCCGCGGCCGTGCTGGAGGACGACAGCAAGATCCAGCTGGTGCCGATGGACCTGAAGACCGCCTTCGCCGGCCTGCCCACCGGCGCCGTGGACGTGCTGACGCACCGCTTCACCTGGACCCAGAGCCGCGATGTGGGCGGCCTGAAGTTTCCCAAGGTGATGTTTTTCGACGGCCAGGGCTTCGCCGTGACCACCAAGTCCAAGGCCAACAAGATCGCCGACCTGAACAACGCGACCATCTGCACCGCGCAGGGCAGCACCTCCGAGCTGATCGTGGCCGACTATTTCCGCGCCCACAAGCTCAAGTACAAGATCGTTACCTTCGCCTCGCAGGAGCAGGCCTGGGACGCCTTCGTCGCCAAGCGCTGCGACGCCGCCATCAACGACCGCTCGGGCCTGGCCGCGCGCCTGGCCAAGCTGCCCAATCGCGGCGATTTCAAGGTGCTGGCCGAAACGGTGTCCAACGAGCCGATCGGCCCGATCGTGGCGCAGGGCCAGCCGCGCTGGGAGGCGGTGGTGCGCTTCGTGTTGAACGCGCTGGTCGCGGCCGAGGAATCGGGCGTGACCCAGGCCAACGTCGACGAGCAGAAGAATTCGCAGAATCCGGACGTGCAGCGGCTGTTGGGCACCACCGGCGACTTCGGCGCCAAGCTGGGTTTGAACAACGACTACGCCTACAAGGCCATCAAGGCGGTGGGCAACTACGGTGAGATCTGGGACCGCAATGTCGGCCCCAAGACGCCGCTGCGCCTGGAGCGCGGCCGCAACGCGCTGGTCGCCAATGGCGGCCTGATGATGTCCGTCCCGGTTCGCTGATCTTCGCAGGCACCCGGCGCCTCGCGCGCCGGCTGCCCTCTCGCCCGGCCATGGCGGCGCTCCACCGCACGAAGATGTCGCGCGCCGTCCTGCGGGAGCGGCTGCCGGGCTATGTCGGCCAGGCCGTGCTGCTGGTCGCGGTGATCGGGCTGGCCTGGGGCGGCATCGCCAACTTCCTGGGCAACGTCCGCACGCTCGGCGTCGCCACCGGCTACGGCTTCCTGCGCGCCGAAGCCGGCTTCGAGATCGCGCAAACCATGATCGACTTCGGCCCCGGGTCTTCCTACCTGGATGCGGTGATCGTCGCCGCGCTCAACTCCATCCTGGTGATCGCGCTGGCCAGCCTGTTCAGCACGTTGATCGGTTTGCTCATTGCTTTCGGGCGGCTGGCGCCGCATCCCTTGATTCGCGGAGCGTCGACGGGCTACGTCGAAGTATTCCGCAACATCCCGCTGTTGCTGCAGATCTTCTTCTGGTACTTCTCGGCGATGGCGCTGTTGCCCGGCGTCGCCGACAGCCTGCACCTCGGCGCGGTGCTGTTGAACAATCGCGGTCTGTTCTTTCCCCGCTTGCAGACGACCTCGGCGGGCGCCGTCGCGTTGGCCGCCGCGCTCGTGGCCTTCGTCTTTCTGTTCCTGCTGATGCGCCGCCTGCTCCGGTCCAACGCACTGGCCGGCGCCGGGACGTTGACCCTCGCCGGGCTGGTATTGGCGGCGCTGTGCTTCGCCCCGTTGCTGCTGCTGCGCGGGCAGTTCGGCGTCGACAGCCCGCAGGCCGAAGGGCTCAACGTGGCCGGCGGCTTCACCGTGCTGCCCGAACTGATGGCGCTGACGCTGGGCCTGTCGATCTACAACAGCACCTTCCTGGCCGAGATCTTCCGCGCCGGCATCCTGTCGGTCCCGCGCGGCCAGTCCGAGGCCGCAGCCACCGTGGGCCTGGGTGGCGCGCGCGCGGCCTTGCTGATCGTCCTGCCGCAAGCGCTGCGGCTGGCCCTGCCGCCGGCCGCGGGCCAGTACCAGACCCTGGCCAAGGCCTCGTCGCTGGCCGCCGCCATCGGTTATCCGGACATCATGCAGATCGTCGGCGGCACGGTGCTCAGCCAGACCAGCCAGGCCCTGGAAGCAATGGCGCTGGTGGTGCTGCTGTACGTCACCATCAACCTGGTCATCGCGCTGGCGGTGAACCTGGCCAATCGCCGGCTGTTGCGGCACGACGGCGTGGCGGCCTCGGCGACATGACGCGCTACGTCCGCCAGGCCCTGATCGAGCCGCGCCGCGTGCCGGCCACGGCGACTTCGGCGCTGCGGCGCTGGCACGAAACCTGGTTTCCAACGCCGGCCATGGGCGCGCTGTCGTTCTTGCTGCTGGCGCTGCTCGTCGTGTTCGGCTGGCGCTTCCTGCAATGGGCCCTGGTCAATGCCCAATGGCGCGGCAGCAGCAGCGAGGCCTGTCCCAGCGAAGCCGGCGCCTGCTGGGCCTTCATCATCGCGCGCTGGAAACCATGGCTGGTGGGCGCCTACCCGGCCGACCAGTTGTGGCGCGCCTGGGCCTGCTTCGCGGGCTTCGGGCTGTTCTGGATCTGGGTGGTGCAGCGCTCCCACGTCGCCAGCATGCAGCGGGTGCTGCTCGGCTTCATCGCGCTGCCGGTCGTCTTCTTCCTGCTGCTGCTCGGCGGCGTGCCGCCGCTGCCCTATGTGGCGCCCACCCGCTGGGGCGGGCTGTTGCTGACGATGGTGGTGACGCTGGCGACCTTCGCCACGGCGTTGCCGGTGGGCCTGCTGCTGGCGCTGGGGCGCCGCTCGCGCCTGCCGGTGGTGCGCTGGCTGTGCACCGCGTTCGTCGAAGGCATGCGATCGGTGCCGCTATTGGCGGTGCTGTTCATCGCTGCCACGCTCTTGCCGATGTTCCTGCCCAACGGCTGGAACATCGACCTGTTCACCCGCGCACTGGCGGCTTTCGCCCTGTTCAATGCGGCGATGGCGGCCGAGGTGTTTCGCGGCGGCCTGCAGACCGTGGGCCGGGGACAGCTCGAAGCCGCCACCACCGTCGGCCTGAGCGACTTCGCCGCGCTGCGCCTGGTCGTCCTGCCGCAGGCCGTCACGGCCGTGGTGCCGGCGCTGGTGAACATCATGATCGCCGTCATCAAGGAAACCACCCTGCTGTCGGTGATCGGCGTCAACGACCTGCTGGGCGCTGTCGAGAATGGCGCCAAGTCGCCGGACTGGATCGGCGAGGCGAACATCCTGACCTCGGGCCATGTGTTCCTGGCGTTCGCCTACCTGGTGGTGTGTTACGGTCTGTCGCGCTACAGCCGGCGGCTGGAAGCCCGGCGCTGAACTTTCTGTACCCATGACCAACCCCACTTCCGCAGCGACCGAACCGACCGCGCCCGTGGTGCGGATGGACGGCATCAACAAGTGGTACGACGCCTACCATGCGCTGCGCGACATCGACCTGGAGGTCGCGCCCGGCGAGCGCATCGTGATCTGCGGCCCGTCCGGCTCGGGCAAGTCGACCCTGGTGCGCACCGTGAATCTGCTCGAGCCCTTTCAGCAGGGCCGGTTGCAGGTCTGCGGCGTCGAAGTGGGCGCCGACGGCATCACCCGGGCCGCGCGGCTGGCCGTGAACCGCCGCGTCGGCATGGTGTTCCAGCAGTTCAACCTGTTCCCGCACATGACCGCGCTGCAGAACCTCACCGTCGGCCCGATCTGGGGCGGCGGCGTGAGCCGGCGCGAAGCGCACGAGCGCGCCCTGCACTACCTGGCGCGCGTCGGCCTCACCGACCAGGCCGGCAAGCATCCGGCCCAGTTGTCGGGCGGCCAGCAGCAGCGTGTGGCCATCGCGCGCACCCTGTGCACCCGGCCGCAGGTGGTGCTGTTCGACGAACCCACCGCATCGCTCGATCCGGAGATGGTCAACGAGGTGCTGCAGACCATGGAAAGCCTGGCCGCCGAAGGCATGACCATGCTGATCGTCACGCACGAGATGGGTTTTGCCCGCCGCATCGCCGACCGCGTGATCTTCATGGACCAGGGACAGATCATCGAGACCGCCCCGCCCGGCGAGTTCTTCGGCAGCCCACAGAGCGCAAGGCTGCGTTCTTTCCTGGGGCAGGTGCTGACGCACTGACGGCTCAAACAGAGACGCGATCGGAACCGCAGTAGCAATCGGCGGTAGCAATCGGGGTCAGATCGAATTCAGGACAGCGATGTTGTCGGAGACCGGGGTCTCGAACGAAATTCGCTCTGACCCCGATTGCGGGGCGTTCGATGTCATTCGAACCACCCCGCGTCGCGTCAGGCGCTACCCGGTAGAGGCTCATACTGTGACGGTCCGCGCTGACGCGCGGACTTCGCTGCGCTGCTTGGCCCGGTGGCCGGCGCCGCGAAACTCGCTGCGCTCGCCTGAAGCGAGCTCCGCTCAGACACTCGCGGCGAGTCAGATCACGATGCGCGCCAAGGCGCGCTCCGACCCCCGGGCCAAGCATCACAGCCGCCCCAGAAATCGCCCCCACCGGGCACCACCCGCCGCGACATCCAGCCCGTCTGGCGCTCGGCCGCGGTGCGCCACCTCGTCTCTACAAAGTCGCGGGCGGGCGAGCTGCGGCGCGCATAAAGACAATGGCGCCTGCGATGGCCCGTCTTGCGACCGGCGCGCTTGCGCGTTTCGTCCTCATGCTCGTCGCAGCTGTTTGAACGGGGGCCCCAAGCCCGCGCAGTGAGTTCTGCGACGCGGGCGCAAGACGGGACAGCGCAGGAAAGTCGGCGCGCTCAAAGCGCCGACCGCCTTGTCAGCGTGTCGCAGCCTGCCCGACCGCGGCTTTGCCGCCAACCAGGAAGCGCGAAACTCGTCGCAGCCCGCCTGGCCGCGACCTTGCCGCGAGGTTCGCCGACCGAAGTCGCCGCTACAACCCGAACACCTTCGCCGCATTGCTGCTGCGCACCGCGGCGCACTGGGCCTCGGGCAGTCGCGCGCTGTTGGCGAACGCGCCCTTGGTATCGTGCACCTGGTGCGGCCAGTCGGTGCCGAACATCACGTGGTCGGCACCGACCACCGAGATCAGGTACTGCAGCGCGCCCAGGTTGTAGGTGATGCTGTCGTAATAGATGTGACGCAGGTAGTCGGTGGGCTTGCGCTTCATCTGGCGGCGCTGCGGAATCTCCACCTCGTCGCCCTTCTCGAAGCGGCCGACCAGGTACGGCAGCGTGCCGCCGCCGTGCGAGGCGATGATCTTCAGGTTGGGATAAGTGTCGAAGAAGCCCTCGAAGATCATCCGGGTGAGCGCCAGCGTGGTGTCGAACATGAAGCCGACCGACCAGCTCAGGTCGAACTTGGTCATGTCCATCATGTCGACGCCGGGCGGATCGGTGGGATGCACCAGCACCGGCAGGCCGCGCTTGTCGATCTCGGCCCAGATCGGCGCGAACATCGGATCCGTGAGGCTGCGGCCGGCGACGTTGGCCAGCACCATCACGCCCACCGCGCCGGTGCGGCAGGTGCGCTCCAGTTCCTCGATCGCGCGCTGCGGATACTCCCAGGGCAGCGAGGTGAACCAGCGGATGCGGTCGGGGTAGGTGCCTTGCGCCTGGGCCATGGTGTCGTTGGACTCCCGCGCTGCGCGGCAGCTGACGTCCTCGTTGCCCCAGTACACGTTGGGGCAGGTCAGCGAAACGATCGACACATCGATGCCGGCGCCGTCCATGTGCTTGATGCGCAGGTCGTAGTCGAAGTGGCCCGGCTGCGGCAACACCACCGGGGTGTTGCCGCGGAAGATCTCCTGCTTGCCGTCGGGGCGCATCTGCAGGTTGTAGATGCCGCCTTCCTTCTTCAGCAGCTCCAGCCACTTGGCGGTGAACATGTGGGTGTGGACGTCGATGACGGTCATGGGGGTACTCCTGGAATGGATGAGGGTCCGGCTCCGACCGGACCACAACGCAGAACTCTAGCCGATGCGAACCGCTGTCCCGCTCAGAGCCAGGTTCCGCCGTGCGGCATCTGGATTTCGGTCTCCGGACTGCCGCCGAGGACGAAGGCGCCGATCAGGATGCTGAGCAGCGAAATGAAGATGCTGGCGAAGAAGGCCGTCCAGAAGCTGGAGACCTTGAAGCCCCGGACCAGCCGCGCCACCAGCAGGATCATCAGCGCGTTGATCACCAGCAGGAAGAGCCCGAACGTCACCAGCGTCAGCGGCAGGGTCAGCACGATCAACAGGGGCTTGACCACGGCGTTGGCAAAACCCAGCAGCAGCGCGGAGATGACCAGGGACGAGGCGGTGTCGAACTTCAGGCCCCGGAAGACGTGGCTGGCGACCCAGAGCGAAATCGCGGTAATGGCCCAATGCTCGAGGAAGGGGATGAGATTTTCGAGCATGGCGATCCTGGTTTCTTGTTGCTGCCGCTATTGTGCCGCGGGACTGCGCAGAAGCCAGTCACAGCTGGAACGCGAGCCAGCGCACCAGTCCCTCGGAGAATTCGCGGGCGAAGCCCGGCGGCTGGGACTGGTGCAGGGTTGCGCCGGCACGGTGCCCTTCGACCCACTGCGCGAAGCGGTGGATGTCGGCCCGGTGGTAGAAGGCGATCATCAGCTCGTAATTGAGAAACAGGCTGCGTTCGTCGAGATTGGCCGAGCCGGCCAGTGCAACGTCTTCGTCGATGATGACGGCCTTGGCATGGATCATGCCGGGCGTCAGCC
>JAAOZX010000470.1 GCA_012274225.1 Comamonadaceae bacterium
ACCGTGACCGCGGGCGCGCTGGGGCACCGCCTTTCCACCCGCATCGGACCGGGTGCCTGCCTGCTGTGGGGTTTCGTCGTGTGCGGCGCGGGATGGCTCATCGCGGCGCTGGCGCCGGCCGGTGCCTGGAGCGTCGCGGCCTTCGTGCTGATGCTGGTCTGCTTCGGCTGCGGCGCGGTGCTCATCTTCATCAACTTCCTGGCCTTGCGCCAGGCCGTGACGCCCGCGCCCTTGCTCGGGCGCATGACCAGCACCATGCGCTGGTTGATCCTGTTGCCGGCCGGCCCGGGCGCGCTGCTCGGCGGCTTCCTGGGCGAACACCTGGGCCTGCGCTGGGCCCTGGCGGCCGCCGGCGCCGGCGCACTCGCGGTGGGATGGGCCGGCTGGAAGCTCACGCACGTACCCGGCCTGCGGCACTTGCCCACGCCCGCCGCGACCGCTTCCTGACGTCGATCCCGTCAGCGGCCCTGGAAGACCGGCTCGCGCTTGTCGACGAAGGCGCGGGCGGCTTCGCGATGGTCCTCGGTCTGGCCGCAATGGATGTGATGGGTCGCTTCCAGGTCCATGCAATCGTCGACATCGCCGGCCAGCGCGCGGTTGAGGTTTTCCTTCATGTACCGGTAGGCCGCCGTCGGCCCGTTGGCCAGGCGCAGCGCGATCTCGCCCGTCCGGGCGGCAAGGTCCTCGGGCGCGCACACCCAGTTGGCCAGGCCCAGCCGCAGTGCCTCGTCGGCGGCTATGCGCTCGGACAGGAAGTACAGCTCGCGCGCCTTTGCGGTGCCGACCAACTGGGTCAGGAAATAGGTGCCGCCGTAGTCACCGGAGAAACCCACACGGGCGAAGGCGGTGGTGAGGATTGCGGTGCTGGACATCACGCGCAAGTCGCAGGCCAGGGCCAGCGCCAGCCCTGCGCCGGCCGCGGCACCGGGCAGCGCCGCGATCGTCGGCTTGGGCATCTTGAACAGCTTGCCAGCGGTACCCCGCTGGTTGAGACGCTGGCGGTGGATGGCCTGGTCGATGGTGAGTGCGCCCACCGTTCCGTCGCCCGCGGCCGCCATGCCCTTGACGTCGCCGCCCGCGCAAAAGCCCTTGCCCGCGCCGGTGAGCACGATGCAGCGCACGGCCGGATCGACTTCCGCCGCGGCAAGCTGCCGTTGCAGGGCCTCGTTCATGTCCCGCGACATCGCGTTGCGCGCCTCGGGCCGGTTGAGCGTGAGGGTCAGGACTCCGGAATCGAGCGTTGCGAGCAGGTCGCTGGTTCCGGTATTGACAGTTGTCGCTTCGGATGAGGTCATGGCGCGCTCTCTGGAAGGTGTGATGAAGGTGAGATCGCCTATCCTACGACGGCACCGCGCCCCAGGCACACCCCCAGCCGGCACCAAACAAAAAGGCCCCCGCACAACGCGGGGGCCTTTTTGATGCAATTCGCGATGAAGCGACGCCGAGGTCAGAACCTGTAGGTGCCGCGGATGTAGTAGCTGCGCAGGAACGGATCGGTGAACCGCGGGTCGTAGCCGACCTGGAACGTCGCCGACTGCACCGACGTCGGCGGAGCCTTGTCGAACAGGTTCTTCACGCCCGCCGTCAGCGTCATCTGCTTGGTTGGCGACCAAGTGCCGTAGAGGTCCCACGTCGAGTAGGAGCCGACATTCTGGATCGGCGACTGGCCTATGTCCTGGTCGAGGTAGCCCGACTTGTAGTGATTCACCAAGCCGGCGCTCCACGCACCCATGGACCAATTCGCAGCCATCGTCCACTGGTTGCGGAATATCGGACCCCCGCCGGTAATTGTCGGCGTGCCGGCGTACTGGCCGACGGACTGGAACCAGGGCCCATTGGCCTGGGTCTGGAACTCGTACTTGGCCGTGTACGTGTCCTGTGCGTTGAACGACCAGTTGCCCATGCTCGTGCGCAGCCGGTAGTTCGCGGCGAGGTCGACGCCATTCGTCCTCACGCCGCCCAGATTGTCGTTGAGCAGCAGCACGTAGCCGCAATCGGGACCGGGGTTGGCCACCGTATTGCACTGGCTGCCGTCGGTGGCCAGCGTGCCGTTCGGAGCACGGACGAAGTGCGACGCGTAGGTCGCCGGATCGCCGAACACCGTGGCATCGGACAGCGCACCGATGGTGTTCTTCAGCCGCACCCACCAGAAGTCGATCGTGGCGTCGAACTGGGTCACCGGTTGCAGCACGAAGCCGAACGAGAGGCTCTTGGACTTCTCGGGCGTCAACTTCGAGTTGCCCCCGGTGAGCGACATGAACTGGACCCCGCAATTGTCCGAAACCGAGGCACCGGCGACCGGTTTGCCGCCCGGACAGCGCACCGGGTCGTTCCAGTTGTTCGCGGTGTTCGTGAACGTCTGGGCCGAGTTCAACTCGAAGAGCGACGGCGCGCGAAAGCCGGTGCCCATGGCGCCGCGCATGGCCCACTTGTCGCTGGGCGCGAACTTGGCGGACAGCTTCGGGTTGAACGTGCTGCCGAAGTCGGGGTACTTGTCGTAACGCAGCGAGCCCGTGACTTCGAGCGGCTTGGTGATCGGGACGTTCAATTCCCCGTACATGGCCCACACCGTGCGCGCGCCTTCGTTGTCGGTGTTCGGATCGAAGCCCGTGCTCGACACGACCTGGGAGGCGTAGCTCGAGTTCGCCAGCTGCGTGTACTTCTCGTGGCGGATATCGGCGCCGACGGCCAGCGCCGACCTGCGGCCGGAACCGAACCAGTCGCCCAGCTCGCGGCTCAGACGGGCGTCGAGCGCGGCCACGTCACCCTTCGCTTCGAACAGTCTGCCCGGGACAACAGCCTGCGCGATGAGGGCCTTTTCGGCATCCGACAGATCGGCCACCGGCGCGAACGGGTTCAGCGCGCCGGTCCTGACGGCGTCGCGGATGATCGCGTCGTTGACATAGCCGCTGGTCAGGTTGTCCGTGGTCTTGACGGTGTTCAAGCTGAGGCCGGTGTTGTAGTCCCAGCCGGCAATGTTGCCTTCCAGCGCAGCCGTCAAGCGCTGTTGGAAGGTGTTGTTCTCGTCCGCGCGCGGGCCCGCTGGAATGGCGCGCCAGCGCACGCTGACCGGCAGGGTGGGATCGATGGTTCCCTGGGCCGCCGTCGGGCCGGGGGTGATGCCATTGCCCGGGTAGTACCTCGTGCC
>JAAOZX010000471.1 GCA_012274225.1 Comamonadaceae bacterium
CCAAGGTCTCGCGGGGTGAGTTTACTGGTTGTGTTGGTGACCACCTCGCCCATGGCCGCGGCGGCTACGTCACCGTCGGGCGACAAGCCGGACAACAAGAATTCCTTCAAGTCAACGTCGTCCCATTTTTTCAGGCCGGTTGGCGTGAGGTTGGCGACGCTCTTGCCCTCCGGCCCTTTGCCACCGGCCAAGGCCCGGCCTGACTTCGGGCCGCCCATGAAGTTTCGCGGCGTGTGGCACTCGCCGCAGTGGCCCAGGGCCTGCACCAGATAAGCGCCCCTGTTGACGGAGGCGCTGGCCTGCGGCTTGGGAGTAAACGCCCCCGGACTGAAGAACAGCCATTTCCAGACCGTCACGGCGAAGCGGAAACCAAACGGAAAATGCAGATCGTGTTGCTGACTGGGCTTGCTGTTGGGTGGCAGGGTACGCAGGTAGGCCCACAAGTCGTGAAGGTCTGCATCCGATATTTTGGTAAACGACGGGTATGGAAAGGCCGGGAAGTAGTTGCTTCCGTCGGGCCGCTCTCCGTATCGCATGGCGCGGATGAACTGCGCTTCGGTCCACGCCCCTATTCCGGCTTTCCGGTCAGGCGTGATATTGGGGCCGTAAAAGGTGCCAAAAGGGGTCTTGAGAGCACGCCCACCCGCGAATGGCACTGCCTCCTTCCTGTCGGCGGTGTGGCAGCCGACGCAACCACCGGCATCCACCAGATAGGCGCCGCGCCGCACATCGTCCGCAACGGTCCTGCTCGCAAGCTGTGCCATGGCCTGCCCGCACAGCACGAACAGCGAAATGGCCAACACCGCCTTCCGCAAACTATGCAAGGTCTTGATTCCTACCTGGCTGGCGTGAAACTATATAAGCCAGTCGTATCGCATGTGCTTGCGGGACGGTAGTGGCGCAGCGGTTCAGATGCTATTTCTGTTTGACGCGGAAGTCTTCGTGGCAACCTCCGCAGGCCTTGCCGACCGCGCCTATAGCGGCCTTGGTGTCGGCTTCATTTCCGCCTTTTGACACAGTCACCAATTTTCCGACTTCAGTCTGGAGGTGGTCGGCGGCCTGTTTGAACTTGGCCGTGTTCGAGAAAACCTCGGGCAAGGCGTTGCTCTTCTCGCCGGAGGTGCTGGCGTCGAAACCATCCCACGGCATTTTGGCCAGTACTTCAAGGTATCCGGCATTGCGCGACACCACTGCGGCGTCAAACGGCACACGGCCTGCCGCCATACCGCCCAGAGGACCAAAATATTTGCCTTGCAGTGTCATGGCCGCTTGTCGCTGCTTGACCAGCACGTCGGGTTTGGCCTGTGCGAATGCATTGACTGCGAGCAAACTGCTCAACGCAACGACGACGCCGGGAACGTAGAGGATCTTTTTCATGGATGCCTTGGTGGGTTCGTTGATTGGATGATGGGCCGATGTGGCGCCTTTCGCCACCAATTCAATATAGCAGTTCGCCCGGATTGTTGCAGCCGCCCGCACCACGGCCAAATTGCTCGCAACGCCGGAGCTAAAGGGATGGTTGGAAACGCAAATCGAATGGAAGGCACTTCGACTGTCTGTGGAGATCGACTGCCAACGCCAGTGTCTGGCTTGGAGCGGCCGGTGGCTAGATCACGCCGCTCGTCTTGAGCTGCGCCAGACGGTCTTCGGAGCAATCGAGCAGTTCACGCAGCACTTCGTCGGTGTGCTGACCCAGCATCGGCGGCGGCCGGTCCGCACGCACCGGCGTCTTGCTCAACCTGATCGGACTCGACACCAGCCGCAGCTGCGGTTGAAGCGGGTGATCCCACTGCGTGACCATGCCGCGCTCGCGCACCTGCGGGTCGGCAAACACTTCATCCAGGTTGTTGATGGCGCCGCAAGGAACCTTGGCCTCCTCGAGCGCGGCCAGCCACTGCGCCTTGCCGCGTGTCTTCATGACGACCTCGAGCATCGGCACCAGGACGGCGCGATTGCGCACCCGGTCCTGGTTCTTGCGAAAGCGCGCATCGGTGGCCAGCTCGGAACGGCCGGCGATCTCGCAGAACCTGGCGTACTGGCTGTCGTTGCCGACCGCCAGGATCAGGTGGTCCTTGTGCCCGTCGGCCCCCGGCGCGACCTCGAATACCTGGTAGGGGACGATGTTCTGGTGGGCGTTGCCCGAGCGCCCCGGCACCCGGCCGCTGACCAGATAGTTGGCACCCAGGTTGGCCAGCATCGCCACCTGCGTGTCGAGCAGCGCCATGTCGACATGCTGGCCCTCGCCGGTGTGCTCGGCGTGGCGCAGCGCCGCCAGGATGGCCACCGTTGCGTACATCCCGGTGAACAGGTCCGCCACCGCGACGCCGACCTTCTGCGGCCCGCCGCCGAGGTCGTCGCGCTCGCCGGTCACGCTCATGAGCCCCCCCATTCCCTGGATGGCGTAGTCGTAGCCGGCGCGCTCGCGGTACGGACCGGTCTGACCGAAGCCGGTCACGCTGCAATAGACCAGCCTGGGATTGACGGCCTGCAGCGACGCATAGTCGAGCCCATAGCGCCCCATGTCCCCGACCTTGAAGTTCTCGATGAACACGTCGCAACGCTGCACCAGCTCGCGGATCAGGCCCTGGCCCGCCGGCAGCGAAATGTCGCAGGAAACGGAACGCTTGTTCCGATTGGTCCCGAGGTAGTAGGCCGCCTCGCCGGTGTCGAGGCCGGCCGGGTCCTTGAGGAACGGCGGGCCCCAGGTCCGCGTGTCGTCACCACTGCCCGGCCGCTCGATCTTGATGACGTCGGCGCCCAGGTCGGCCAGCGTCTGCGTGCACCAGGGCCCTGCCAGCACCCGGGACAGGTCCAGAACGCGTATCCCTGCTAATGAAGTCATGGGGAGGCATTGTCCGGTAAAACGATAATCGGCGGATGTTTCGACGCATCACCCTGGCGGCGGTCGCGGTCGCGGTGACGGCCGGGCTCGCCGCATGCACTCCCACCTTCAATTGGCGAGCGGTTCGCATCGAATTCGCCAGCGGTCGGCGGTGGGTTCAGGCTGTTGCCTACGCGAAGACGCTGCGACCCGAGGTTACCGACCCGATCTTCCCGGGACTCGCGTTCGAATGAGCACGCTGGCCCGCCGCACTGCCGTTGCCGCGTTCCTGGCATTTGCCATCGCGTACTTCTTCTCGGCCTTGCTGCGTTCGATCACCGCGACGCTCGCGCCCACGCTGACCCGGGAGTTCGCGCTCAATGCCAGCGACCTGGGCTTGCTGGCGGGCGGCTATTTCTTCGGCTTCGCGGTGACCCAATTGCCGCTGGGCCGCTGGCTCGACCGACACGGGCCCAAGCGGGTGATCGTCAGCTTCATGCTGCTGGCCGTGGTCGGTTGCCTGGCCTTTTCCGCGGCCACCAGCTTCTGGGGATTGCTGGCAGCGCGCGTGCTGTGCGGGATCGGGGTCAGTGCCTGCCTGATGGCGCCGCTCACCGGCTTTCGCCGCTGGTTGACGCCAGCCTCCCAATTGCGCGCCACTTCCTGGATGCTGATGACCGGCTCGTTCGGCATGCTCGCCTCGACGCTGCCGGTGCAATGGCTGATGCCGGTGATGGGCTGGCGGCCGCTGTTCTGGATGCTGGCGGCAGCGGTGGCATTTTCGATGGCTGCGATCGCCTGGATGGTGCCGGGCTGGCAGGGCATGCCCGCGGAACCGGGCTGCAAGCCCGGCAGTTACGCGGAGGTCTGGCGACATCCGTACTTTCGCCGGGTGGCGCCGGCGGGCTTTTTCCACTATGGTGGGCTGATCGCGATCCAGACCTTGTGGGCGGGACCCTGGCTGGTCCGTGTCACGGGCGATGCGCCGTTGCAGGCGGCCACCGGCCTCTTCGTCATCAACAGTGCGATGCTGGCCACCTTCCTGGGGTGGGGCTTGGTCACGCCGTGGCTGACGCGCAAGGGGCTGACCACCAATCGCCTCATCACGCTGGGCCTGCCGTCGAGCTTCCTGGTGCTGGCGTTCATCATCCTGGCGGGTCCCACTGCGGGTACCATCGCCTGGACCTTGTTCTGCGTGACCTCGACCTTCCTGGCGCTGGCCCAGCCGGCGGTGGGCATGGCCTTCCCGCCCTCACTGGCGGGGCGGGCCCTGTCGGCCTACAACCTGGTCATCTTCGTCGGCGTGTTCGTGGTGCAGTGGGGCATCGGACTGCTCGTCGATGGCTTCCTGGCCGCCGGGCTGCCCGTGGTCGGATCGTTCCGGGCCGCGATGGCGGTGTTCCTGGCCTGCATCATGCTGTCTTATGCCTACTTCGTACTGGCGAAGGATAATTCGAGGCAATGAACACGATCCTGATCATCGCCCACGCGCCGCTGGCCCACGCCCTGCGCACGTGCGCGCTGCATGTCTTTCCCGACTGTGGCGCCGATGTGGCGGCGATCGATGTGCAACCGAACTTGCCGCCCGAGGAAACGCTGGCTATGGCGCGCATCGCCATGGCTCAGCTGCTAAGCCCCCGGCCTGCGAGCGGGGTGCTGGTGCTCACCGACATCTTCGGCGCCACGCCCTGCAACGTGGCGCAGAAGCTGGTCGATGGCGTGGCCTCGCGCCTGATCACCGGCGTCAACCTTCCCATGCTGCTGCGCAGCGTGAGTTATCGCAATGAGCCGCTGGAGGCCCTGGTGTCGCGGGCCGTGGTCGGCGGAACCCAGGGGGTGATGCAGGTCGCGATCACGGCCCCGCAGAACCAGGCACGAAGAACCCATGATCCGGACCAGCACGACCATCAACAATAAGCTGGGCCTGCACGCCCGCGCCTCGGCCAAGCTCACCAAGCTGGCCGGGAGCTTTCCCTGCGCCGTGTGGATCAGTCGGGGCGAGCGGCGCGTCAACGCCAAGAGCATCATGGGCGTGATGATGCTGGCGGCCGGCCTCGGCAGCGACGTCACCCTGGAAACCGACGGCGAACGCGAGCAGGAAGCGATGGACGCGTTGCTGGCCCTGATCGCCGACAAATTTGGAGAGGGGGAATGAAAGCGCGTAGGGCGAGGGGAATGGAAACGCGCTGGGCGAGGGACCCGCGCAGCGGGATCGACCCGCGTTTTCATTCCCAAGCGTGCCGGGCTCGATGCCCGGCGCGCGCAGCGATCGCAGGCGTGAAGAAGGGCTGGGCCGCATGACCTTCTCCGTCCAAGGGCTCCCCGTCGCGCGCGGCATTGCGATCGGCCGGGCGGTGCTGATGGCATCCAGCCGGGTCGACGTCGCCCACTACTTCATCGAAGCCGATCAGGCCGCGTCCGAGATCGAGCGGGTGCGGGTCGGCCGCAATGCGGTGGTCGATGAAATCCACCGGCTGCAGCACACCATCGCCACCATGGGCCCGAAGGAGGCGCCGCACGAACTTGCGGCCCTGCTGGATGTGCACCTGATGCTGCTGCAGGACGAGGAATTGATCAGCGGCGTCAAGCACTGGATCACCGAGCGACTCTATAACGCCGAATGGGCGCTTACCACCCAGCTCGATGTGCTGTCGCGCCAGTTCGACGACATGGAGGACGATTACCTGCGCGGCCGGAAGGCCGACCTGGAACAGGTGGCCGAACGCATCCTGCGCTACATGAAGGGAGTTACATCCCCCACCGTGCCGCCCGGCGGCGGTCGGCGCAAGACCCAGCAGGACCTGTTGCTGGACGACGGCATGGACGTGCCGCTGGTGATGATTGCCCACGATCTGTCGCCGGCCGACATGCTCCAGTTCAAGCAAAGCGTCTTCGCCGGCTTCGTGACCGATGTCGGCGGCAAGAATTCGCACACCGCAATCGTGGCGCGCAGCATGGACATCCCGGCGGTGGTGGGCGCGCGCAGCGCCAGCCAGCTGGTGCGCCAGGACGACTGGGTGATCGTCGACGGCGACGCCGGCGTGATGATCGTCGACCCGTCGCCCATCATCCTGGCCGAGTACGGCTTCAAGCAGCGCCAGGGCGAGCTCGAGCGCGGCCGGCTTTCGCGCCTGCGCCACACGCCGGCTGTCACGCTGGACGGTCAGAAGGTGGAACTGCTGGCCAACATCGAACTGCCCGAGGACGCGGCCGCGGCGTTGAAGGCCGGCGCGGTGGGGGTGGGCCTGTTCCGCAGCGAGTTCCTCTTCATGGGTCGGCGCGGCGACCTGCCCGGCGAGGACGAGCAGTACCTGGCCTACCGGCGCGCGGTCGAGGGCATGGAAGGCCTGCCAATGACGATTCGCACCGTCGACGTCGGCGCCGACAAGCCGCTCGACGACTCGATGCGCGACGAAGCGCACCTCAACCCGGCGCTGGGCCTGCGCGCGATCCGCTGGAGCCTGGCCGATCCGGCGATGTTCCTGACCCAGTTGCGCGCGATCCTGCGCGCCGCCGGCCACGGACCGGTCAACCTGCTGATCCCCATGCTGGCGCACGCCAGCGAAATCCGGCAGACCGTGTCCCTGATCGACTTCGCGCGGGCCGAGCTGGACAACCGCGGCGTGGCCTATGGGCCGGTGCAGCTCGGCGCCATGATCGAGATCCCGGCGGCAGCGTTGACGTTGAAGATATTCCTCAAGTACTTCGACTTCCTGTCGATCGGAACCAACGATCTGATCCAGTACACGCTCGCGATCGACCGCTCCGATGAATCAGTGGCGCACCTGTACGACCCACTGCATCCCGCGGTGCTGAGACTCGTGACCGAGACCATTGCGGAGTGCAACGCGCAGGGCAAGGGCGTCAGTGTGTGCGGCGAAATGGCGGGCGACACCAGCCTGACCCGGTTGCTGCTCGGGTTGGGTCTGCGCAGCTTTTCGATGCACCCGGCCCAAATCCTGGCGGTCAAACAGGAAGTGCTGCGCGCCGACACCGCCCGGCTGGCGGCGTGGGCCAGGCAGGTGGTCGAGGCGGAAGACCCCGGACA
>JAAOZX010000099.1 GCA_012274225.1 Comamonadaceae bacterium
ACCAGGGACTGGCCGCCAGCCCGATCAGCCACGCCAGCACCGCGGCCAGGCCCAGTGCCACATGCGTCGCCGCTACCCCGCGCACGCCGAAATGCTCGACAACGAGACCGAAGGCCAGCGTCAACACCGCGTAGCCGGCGGCAGCGCGAAATGGCGACGCGCCCTGCCGCCCGCGCCGCGCTGGCGCCCACAGCTGACCGCTCCAGGCGAGGCCCCACGCCGCCCCATGCGTGACGGCCAGGCCCAGCAGGTCCAGCGGCGCAGGGGCCCACGCTGCACTGGCCGCTCCCGCCGCCAGCAGCAGGGTGCACGCGGCCGACAGGATGCGCGGCGACCAGCGCGGGACGATCGTCCGAAGCACCAAAGGCGGGCCGAACATCGCCCCCAGATGCAGCAGCACCAGGGTCTGTGGCGCCATCCCCTGGCCGCTGCACCAGACCGCCATCAGCGGCAACGCGGCCATCATCGGCAGCATGGCCAGCCCGGCCAGCAGCATCGGCCATTGCCGCGGCTCATGCCACGCGCCCGCAGGCCAGGCCGGCAGCGAACAATCGAACAGGCCGGCGCGGCACCCCGGCACGCGCAGACCCTCGTCGATTCGGCGCTGCAACAGCACCAGCAAGGCGGCGGTCGCGACCACGAAGATCGCCAGGCGAGTGGCGAGTGCCGGCAAGTCGCCGAGGTCGCCCAAAGCGAGGGCAGCGCACAGAGCACCCAGGCTCGCGGCGGCGACCGGCGGCGCCGGAGCCGCAGACAGGGCCAGGCGCAGGCTGCGCACCACACCGGATGCCAGCGCCGTCAACGCCGCCCAGCCGGCCAGCGCAAGCAGCACGGCGCCCAGGCCGCCACCATGCACCGACCACGACAACCCTACGGCTATGATCGCCGCGCCGGCGACCAGGGCCAACGCGCGCGTCCAGCGGCGCATGCCACCGCGCGTGGCCACGGTGGCGGCGGCCCCCAGCGCCAGCAGCCACAAGGCGACGAGCGCAAAACCCCAGCTCACCGACGGCGCGAACTGCAATGCGAAGCTGCCGATGCCGACCCAGCCCGCGACCAGCAGTGCCCAGGCGCAGGCCCGCGCCAACGTCAGACGCAGCAGCGCGGCGCCGGCGGCGCGCGTCATGCGGCATCCTCCGGCAGATGGTCCTGGATCGAACGGCTTTGGCGTCGGATGCCGTGGCCGCACTGCACTGGTCGATCCCCGCAAGCGGGGCCCCTCGCCCTTCGCTTCATACGGCCTCTTCCCGCGCGAGCGCCGGCGGCCAGGTCAGCGTGTGACCCGTGCTCGCCGTAAAGCGCTCCAGATCTTCGGGCGTGTCGATGGCGACGCGATATCGACGGTTGTCGGTGTCGAGCCAGAGCACGCGCTCGGGATGGGCCTGCCGCCACTTCCGGCATCCGGGATCGGCGGCACCGGACAGCCATTGCTCGCGCAGCGCCGCGTCGAAGATCACCGGATTGCCCGGCTGGGGATCGCCGCTTGCGGCCGTCACCCGAGGCACCACCATGGCGGCGCCGCCGCGCTTCTTGAACGCGGCGATCAGCGCAGTGATGTCCTGCGCGTTGACGAGCGGCTGGTCGGCCAGCGCGACGATCACCGCGTCAAGCCTGGGCGACAGCGCCTGCAGTCCGATGCGCATCGACGAGGCCTGGCCATCGCCCGGCGACGGGTTGTGCACCAGCGTGATCGGGAACTGGCCCACAGCGGCCTCCACGGCCTGCGCATGATGGCCCAGCACCACGACGACCTCGTCCACGCCCGCGCCTGACAGCGCGACCAACTGGCGCATGATCAGCGGCACACCACCGAGCTCCAGGAGTGCCTTCGGTCGTCCGCCCAGGCGCGAGCCGGCGCCGCCCGCCAGCAGCACGGCACCCACGGTCATCCGGCTGTACAGGCCGTTGGCTTTGAAAATGCAACCCATTTCTGGTCTCCTGGGGAATCTCTGAAAAAATCGCCGGAAGCGATTTTTTCAGAGGCTCATCAGTGCGACAGGCCCGGCGAAGCCGGATCCTGTCCGCAAGCCAGACTGCGTTGCACTCTGTTCCACGCAGTCTTCCAGGTGGGCAGCCCAACTGCCCACTCTTGTGAACCGCGCGCAATAACATGCAGCGCGGATCCTTCTGTGAGAAAGATCCGGCTTTGCCGGGCCTTCTCACACATGCTGAACCTCTGAAAAAAGTCGCGGAGAGGCTTTTTTCAGAGACCCCCTATCTCAGCGCCTCGATCAGCCCGGGCAGCACGGCCCGGATGCTGGCCAGGTCGGCTCCCGGCGCGAGCAGGTCCAGGTGCGGCATGGCCGCCCGCATGCCTTGGCTGATGGGCGCGTAGCCCGGGCGGTTGCACAGCGGATTGAGCCAGACCACACGCCGGGCGCGGCGGCGCAGCTGGGCCAGTGCGTCCGACAGTTTCTCCGGCTCTCCTGTGTCATAGCCGTCGCTCATGATGAGGACGGCGGTGCGCGAGTGCACGATGCGCGGCGCGTGCTCGCGATTGAACTGCGCCAGGCTGTCGCCGATGCGCGTGCCGCCGGCCCAGCCCTGCGCGATCAGGTGCAGCCGCTCCTGCGCGCGCCACGGATCGGGATCATGCAGTGCCTGCGAAACCGCCGTGACGCGGGTGTGGAAGATGAAGCTGTAGACGTCGGACAATTCCGCGCTGAGTGCGCGCGCCAGGCGCAGGTAGAAGAAGCTGTACAGCACCATCGAACGGCTCACGTCGATCAGCAGCACCAGGCGCGGGCGCACGCGGCGACGGTCCTTCCTGGCCAGGTGGAACGGCGTGCCGCCGCTGGCCACGCTGCGCCGGATCGTCGCTGGCAGGTCGAGACGCCGGCCGTGCCGAGCGCGCGCCTCGCGGCGCAACCGGATGTGCTTCAACCGGCGGGCAAATTGCCGCATCAGCGCCTCGATGTCCAGCGCATGTTCACGTCCGGTCAGTTCGCGGAAATCGGCCGAGGTCAGGACTTCCTGGCGGCTGGCGGCCTGGCGCGGCCGGACGTCTTCGCTGTCGTCCGTGCGCTCGCGGTCACTGGCGGCGCCCTGCGTCATGTGGCCACTGAGGAAGCCATTGTCGCTATCGCGCTTCTCAGGGCGCTGCCACCGGTTGGCCGGCAGGAACCAGGCATCGAACAGCTGGTCGAAGCGCTGCCATTCCTCGACGCGTCCGCACAGCAACGCCTTCAGGCTCCAGCGCAGGACCTGGGAATCGAGCACGCCCACACGCTGCGCCGTTTGCAGCACCTGGACCGAGTCGCCACCGCCAACGGCAAAGCCGTTGGCACGCAGGAAGCCGGGGAACCCCGTCAGGCGCGACGCGGCCTGGTCATCCAGTGCCGGTGGGTCCAGGCTCAACATGCTGCCGCCAATCGGGCGACGACGTCACGCGGGAAGGCAACGCGGTCGTCACGCGTCTTGATCAAGGCGCTGAGCGTGTCCATGATGCGCTCGGCACCGTCCTTGTCGATCACCGAAATGCCCATCCGAAGCAGTGCGGCGGTCCAGTCCAGCGTTTCGGCGATGCCCGGCTTCTTCTGCAGTTCCATGCGGCGCACGCCCTGCACGAAGGCCACGATCTGGCGCGCCAGCTCGGCCGCCGCGCCAGGCGCCTTTTTGCGCACGATAGCCAGTTCCTTGTCGTAGTCGGGGTAGTCGATGTACTGGTAGAGACAGCGCCGGCGCAAGGCGTCCGACAGCTCGCGCGTGCCGTTGGAGGTGATCACCACCAGCGGCCGGCTGACGGCGTGCACCGTGCCGAGCTCCGGAATCGAAAGCTGGAAATCCGAAAGCAACTCCAGCAGGTAGGCCTCGAACGCCTCGTCGGCCCGATCCACCTCGTCGATCAGCAACACCGGCGGCTGGTCACAGCTGATGGCCTCGAGCAGCGGGCGCTTGAGCAGGTAGCGCTCGGAGAAGATGTCCTGCTCCTTCTCGGCAATTCCGCGGTCGTCGTGCTCGAGCAGCTTGATGGCGAGCAACTGGCGCTGGTAGTTCCATTCGTACATCGCAGCGTGCGCGTCCAGGCCCTCGTAGCATTGCAGCCGGATCAGGCGCGTGTGGCGCACCGCAGCCAGCACCTTGGCCACTTCGGTCTTGCCGACGCCGGCATCGCCCTCGAGCAGCAAGGGCCGTTCGAGGTCGAGCATCAGCAGCAGGGCGGCCACCAGGCCGGGTTCGGCGATATAGCCAGCGCGCGCCAGGTCCTGCTGCCACGCAGCCAGGTCCTGCGTGCGCTCTGAAGTCATGTGACCCCCTTGGCCCTCGGGGCTGTCCCCCCGAGCGGGAACGAACGCCTGCTGAACGGCCGCGCGGCGCTCACGTCCGCCTCGGCGCGAACAGCGAGCGCAGCCAGTCCTTGACGATCGCCCAGAGCAGGGCCAGGCCGTCGAGCTGCGCCGGCGCAGGCGCAGGCGCCGCCGCCGGCGTGGCTGCGGATTGCGTGCCCGCCGTCGCATCCGGCGGCCCAGGGGGTGGCCGATTCTGCATGTCCCGCGCCTGGGCGGCGAAGGTGTCGGCGAACTGCTTGAGCACCTGGTCGGCCACCGAGCTCATCATCCGCCCACCGAATGCAGCTGCCTTGCCGCTCAGCGACACCTCGCTGTTGCCCACCAGATTGCAGGAGGACGCATCGATCGCCTCCACACGCGCCGTCAGGTCCATCGATGCGCCGGAGCTTCCGGTGGTGTCGGTGCCCTTGCCGAGAAGGCGCAGGGTCTTGCTGGCGTGCTCCAGCGCCAGGACCTCCACTTCACCGCGAAACGACATGCTGGCCGGGCCGAACTTGACGGCCATCGTGCCCTTGTAGTGCTGGTCGTCGATCCGCTCGGTGATCCTGGCGCCGGGCACGCAACCGGCCACCCGCTCGATGTCCTGCAGCAGGGCCCAGGCCGTGTCCGCCGACGCCGGCATCGGAAAGGTCTTTTCCAGCTGTACTTTCATGTCCGCCTGTCGTCAGCCTGGGTCACGCCGGTTGCAATGATTCATCGCTTGTTGAT
>JAAOZX010000472.1 GCA_012274225.1 Comamonadaceae bacterium
ACCTCCAGCCCATAGAGGGTCCGCAGCTCGCTTGCCGCTTCGCCCAGGGTGCCGCTGGCGCCGGCCAGCCGCAGGTACCGAGGGAAAAACCGCTGAAACGTGATCTGAGTCACGGTTGAGTTGCTTTGCGAGTTGCGGGCTCCTTCCTTCAGTTCGACCAGTTGGTGCAGGCCCTGCGACCAGGCGCGGCCCGGCGCAGCGCGACCCGTCGTCTCGTCGATCAGCAAGACCTCTCCCTCGCGCACCACATAGTCGTGGTCACGCCGCAGCACCCACAGCGCCGCCAAGGCCAGCTGGACAGCCGCTTCCCGATGGACCCGGTGGCCGTACAGGGGGTGGGCTGCCGGCGGCCATTGCGACAGACGCTGACGCCCGGCCGCGGTCAGCTCGATCCGCCGGCCGTCGACGGCGCGCCGGAAGTCGACGCCTTCCGCCATCCGCCGCGCCTGGGCGAGCGCGCCGCGGTGGAACTCGTCTTCGGGCGCTGAGCCGTTGCCATGGGCCAGCACCAGCGGAAGCCGCGCTTCGTCGATCAACACGGTGTCGGCTTCATCGAGGATGGCCATGCACAAACCGCGCAGCACCGGCGGATCCTGGGGCCCCGCCACGCCCAAACGGCGGGCCCGTTGCTCCAGCGAGGAGAGATCGGCCACGCGCGACATGCCGTCGCGCAGATAGTCGAATGCCAGCTCCTTGGCGGTGCAGTAGGTCACATCGCTGCCATAGGCCTGCCGCCGAGCCGCGGCCAGCATCGGCTGGGTGACGCAGTCCACCCGCAACCCCAGCAGCGAGTAGAACGGCTTCAGCTGGCCGGCATCGCGCTGCGCCAGGTAGTCGTTGGCCGTGACGACGTGCACGGGTGTGCGGCCAAGCGCAGCGACCGCTGCTGCCAGCGCGATCGCCGCGGTCTTGCCCTCGCCGGTTGCCATTTCGGCCAGCCGGTTGTCCAGCAGAACCCGGGCTGCCAGCAGCTGCTGCCGGTGCAGCGGGAAGCCCAGCGTCGCTGCCAAGGCGCTGGCGGCCAGCGCAAAGGCCTCGTCCAGCCAGGCTTCGCTGTGGGACGGAACCGTACGCAGCGACGCCAGCCGCTGCTGGAGCACGGGCAGCGGAAGCGCCGGCTTCCCGGCCGCTGCGTCGGCAAAGCGCGCAAGAGCCTTGCGCCCCAGAGGACGGGGGTTGCGCCGCGGCGAATCCTGCGGCGTCTGCTCGGGATAGTCGCCCCAGACGACCCCGGGAAAGGGCCATGCCCTGGCAGCCGCCGCCCTGTTCACGTCTGCCCCGTCGGGTTGAATTCCCGAACCAGCAACTGGCGCATCATGCGCAGGCCCTGCAGCCCCAACGGCTCCTTCTCCAGCACCAGCTTGACCCAGGCGCGGCCGCCGATGTGATCGGCCGTCAGCCCGGTAACCCGCACGTCCAGCAGGAACACCGGCGCCAGCGTGCGCAAGCCCTCCTTGTCGGCCGGGTCCGCGTTCATTGGGCCGCCGTTGCGGTCCCCGAGCGCGGCACTGGGCAGCTGGCGCGTCGCGGCCGGCGTTTCGCCCTGCAAGGTGGCGAAATAAGTCGACAAGGGCTTTTCCGCGAGCCTGACCTCGATGGCCTGCACGCGTCCCCGTACCCGCAGCAGGTCTTCGTCGCGAAGCACCAATCGGACCTGTGCCGCTTCGGGCGCCAGCACGTAGCCGAGCATGGCGCCGCGCTGCGCGAAGCTGCCCGGCAGGTCGCGTTCGCGCGGCCAGATCGCACGCCCGGCGGCCTTCGCCCGCAACTGCAGGTTGGCGAGCTGCTGCTCGACCCGCTGCAGTTCCGCCTGATTGCGGACGATCTCCTCGCCCAGGAAACCCGCGCGCGCCGGGTCCTGCAGCAAGGCCTGGTATTGCTGCGCCATGAGGCCCGTCGTCTCGCTTTCGGTTTTCTCGCGCTGGGCCGTCAGGATCGGGTCCGTCAGCGTGAGCACCACGTCGCCCACCGCCACGCGCGAGCCATCACCGACCATGGCCGCTTCGACAAAGCCGCCGGATTCGGGGCGCAATTGAGCCTGCTCGGGGGGCCAGACCACGCCGCGCGCAACCACGCTGGCGGGGGCGGGCACGAAAAAGAGCGCAGCACCCACCGTCACGGAAATGCCAATCGCTGCCAGCAGCGCGCGCTGTCGCGCCCCCGGATCCGCGGCGCCCTGCACGGAACGCATCAGGCTGCCCACGCCGGCCTTGCCCAGCCAGAACACCAACGCCAGCGCGGCCAGCCATCCGACCAGCCAGGATTGGCGGCCCAGCCAGAACACCAGCGCGAGCATCAGGCCCAGACGATAGAGCCAGGAAGCGGGCGCGTAGATGACCAGCCATTTCAACTCGCCCGCTGCGACCGCGCCGCGCGGCAAGGCGCTCTCGGCCCGGATCAGGTGGCGCCATTGGGCCGTCCACCAGGCCTGGCTGCGCAGCGCCAGATTGGGCAGCTGCAGCAGGTCGCAGAGCAGGTGATAGCCGTCCAGCCGCAGCAACGGGTTGGCATTGAAGATCAAGGTCGACAGCGAGCAGATCAGGACGATCACCAGGGCCGTGTCCCGCAGCAGGCCCGGGCTGAAGGCGAGCCACGCCAGGACGGCGGCCGCCGACAGCGCCAGCTCGATCATGATGCCCGCGGCGCTGACGATGGCCCGCTGCCTCGCGCTGGCAAAGCTGTTCGCAGCACTGGCATCGACATAGGGCGCGGGCGTCAGGAAGACCAGCGAGATGCCCATCTCATGGACGGCCCCACCGAAGCGACGCACCGCCATCGCATGACCGATCTCATGAATCCCTTTCACGACCGGGTAACAGAGCCACGCCAGCGCATAGCTCGAAGGCGTCGCCAGCAGGCGAAGGGCATCGGCCTTGAGTGCAGGGAAGTTGACGGCGGCGGCAAGCGCAGCGACGCCGACGGCCATCAGCCACAGCACAAACACGCTCCAGCGGCCGAGCACGGCCGACAGCGGCGCCAGCCGATCGAGCAGGCGCGTCGGATCGAACAGCTTCATGCGCAGCATCAGCGGATTGATGAAAGCGCGACGCTTGCGCTGGCCTTCCTCGGTGCGCCGCGCGAACAGCAGCGACAGGTACGGCGTCGCGTCGAACTGCACCATGCCGGCGCGATAGAGCTGGGCCAGCAGCCGCAGGATGTCGTCCTGCGTTGGCGCATCGTCGCCATCGCGCTCGAGCAGCAATTGCCACAAGCGGGTCACCGTCGCATGGCCGTCGCAGCGGCCGGCAAACCCATACGCCGCCGGGTTGAGCCGCAGTTGCCGGCCGGAGCCAGGCTCCACCAGGATGTGCCAGACCTGGTCGCGCACCTCGTGTCGCACGATCTTCAGGCCCGCGACCAGGCTCGGCTTCAGCGGCGCCACCCGATACCAGGATCCGCTGACCAGCGTCTGCGCCATCTACAACGCCACCGTCCACAGAGCCAGCCGCAGCCAGGCCACGGCCCGATGGAACAGGAGCCAGCCGAGGCTGCGTTGCCCCACCTCGATCTTGGCGACGCCACTCAACCCGGGCCGCAGGTTGGCCTGCACCTCATCGGGGGTGGCTTCCACCTCGAAATAGTTGCGGCCTTCGGCAGCGGTGGCGACCGGGACGATGCGGCGGGTGGTAAAGCGCAGCGGCTGTTCCGGCCGCGCCGCCAGCGCCAGCTGGCCTTTCTGTCCCGGCTGGATGGCCGCGATGTCGGATTCATCCACTTCGACCATCAGCCGGAAGCTGTCGTTGGGCGCCAGCACCATCAGCACCTCGCCGCGCTGCACCGGAGCGCCCAGGTTCTGCGACAGGTCGCCCTTGATGACGATGCCGTCGAACGGGGCCTGCAGCTGGGTCCGCTCCAGCTGGGTCTCGCTCAGCGCCAGCATCGCCTGGGCCTCGCCCGCCTTGGACTGGCTGATCACCATCTGGGTGCGGTCATTGCGGGCCTGGGCCGCGCGATAGGCGTTCTCGTGCTGGCGCAGCTCGCTCTCGCGCCGCTTGCGTTCGAGCTCGAGGTCTTGTGAAGACAGTTGCGCCAGCACCTGGCCGGCAACCACCCGATCGCCCGGTCGCACATTGGCCTGCTGCAGAAAGCCGTCCGCCGCTGCAACCACGGCGCGCTGCACCGATCCTCCGAGGCGGGCCGGAGCGCTGACCCGCCAGGGCAGCGGCAGCGCCAGCAGCGCAGCCGCGCCCAGCACGGCCAGCGCCCACGCACCGCGCCGCTTGCCCGGTGCGCCGAGCCGATGGCGCAGGGCTTCGCCGATGCGGCCGTGCCACGGGATCTCGATCGTTCGCTTGAGCTCGAGCACCGGCCCGGCAAAACTGGCGACGTCCTCGCAAAGGTCCACCTGGGCCGGCCAGAAGGCGCCGGTGGCCCGTTCGAGCGTCAAGGCACCGGCCACGCGTACCCCACACATGATGGGCACCGTGCAAGCCTGTCCGTTGCCGGCCAATTGTCGATGCGCCAGGCTGATCGGCGGCGACGCAACCGACGCGGGCCAGGCGACGCTCAGGCCCTGATCCAGCGCCTCGTGCATCGCAGCGCTGATCGCGACCGCGGCGTCGTGCCGATGATCCAGCTCCCCGGCCTGAGAGCTGGCCACGATGCGCAGCTTGTCGCCGTACAGGAGACCGACGCTGACCCGGTGGCAGGACAGGAGGTCCGCGAGTTCGGCAGCAAGAGCGGTTGCGCCTTCAACCAGCCCCGTCCGCGCCAGCAGCGCAGCCTGACAGCGCAGGATGGCGTCCTGGGCTGCCAACGGTCCCTGCGGTTCGGGAGAGAGCAGTTGGGGCGGTGCCTTGTCCATGAGAAGTCGGGCTGGTCCCGATTCTCACCGACAAGCTCATCCGGCGCCAGCGCGGCGACGCGGATCACCCGCAACGTTGCACCTGGGCGTCAGGACGCAGCCGGGTCGCCTGTCGCCAGAGCCGCAAAGGCCCGAATCACTTCCGGCGGCGCCTGGACCAGTTCGATCAGGACGCCCTCCCCGCCGATCGGCAGTTGCTCGTTGCCCTTGGGGTGCACGAAGCAGATGTCGAAGCCCGAACCGCCGCGGCGGATGCCGCCCGGGGCGAAGCGGACACCCTGCTGGCCCAGCCACAGAACAGCGGCCGGCAGGTCGTCGATCCACAGCCCCACGTGGTTGAGTGGCGGCTGGTCCACCGCCGGCTTCCTGTCCGGATCCAGCGGCTGCATCAGGTCGACCTCGACCTTGAGCGGGCCCGTGCCGATCGCGCAGATGTCCTCGTCGACGTTCTCGCCGGCGCTCTTGTAGGTGCCGACGACTTCGAGTCCGAACAGCTGGACCCACAGCTTGTGCAGCCGGTTCTTGTCGCGGCCGCCGACGGCGAACTGCTGGATGCCGAGGACTTTGAAAGGTCGTTGGGTCATGAACGTTCCTGAATTTCGTTGAATCGGATCAACGCTCACGCGAATTCGACGATCGGCTGGTCCACGACGACGCTTTCGCCCTTGCTCGCGAGCACGTTGGCGACCACGCCGTCGGCAGCGGCGAACAGCACGTTTTCCATCTTCATGGCCTCGATCACTGCCACGCGTTCACCGGCCTGCACCTTCTGCCCCGGTTGCACCGCCACGTCCACCAGCAGGCCGGGCATCGGCGAGAGCACAAAGCGGCTCATGTCCGGCGGCGCCTTGAACGGCATCAACGCATGCAGTTGCGCGGCGCGCGGCGTCAACACCAGAGTGTCCATCCGCGTTCCGTCGTGAATGATGCGGATCGCCAGCGGATTCTTGCCGACGCCGCGCTCGACCTGGGCTGTGAACGGCTTGCCGTTGACGGTGCCGCGTATGCGGCTGCCGCCCAGGTGCCAGTTGCTGCAGATCTCGTAGCGCTTCTCGCCGGTCGTGACCACGCTGGAGCCCGACTGCGCCTCGAAGTCACTGACCCGGGCCGGCTGGCGGCTGTGCTTGCCGGCTTCGTCGAGCGCCACCACCACGAACTCTTCGCCCACGGTGAACTGGTGGCCGGGCATCTGGCCGCTGATGCCGGCGGCACGTTGCAGGATCCGGCGGTTGACCCAGGCCGCCAGCGCCGCCAGGAAATCCCGGTCGTCGTGCGGCACATCCTCGGCGCGAAAGCCCTGGGCATAGTGCTCGGCGAGGAACCCGGTGTTGAAGTCGCCGGCAACGAAGCGCGGATGCGCCAGCAGCGCGGCCTGGAACGGGATGTTGCTGGAAATGCCGCGGATCACGAAGCCGTTGAGCGCCTCGCGCATCTTGGCGATCGCCTCCTTGCGGTCCTTGCCGTGCACGATGAGCTTGGCGATCATCGAGTCGTAGTACATCGGGATCTCGCCGCCATCCTGCACGCCGGTGTCGACACGCACGCCGTGCAGATGCTGGGTATCGCCAGCCCACATCGTTTCCTTCGGCGGCTGGAAACGCACCAGCCGGCCGGTGCTCGGCAGGAAATTGCGGAACGGATCCTCGGCATTGATGCGGCATTCGATGGCCCAGCCCTCGCGCCGCACGTCGACCTGCTTCAGCGGCAGCGGTTCGCCTGCCGCGACGCGGATCATCAGCTCGACCAGGTCCAGCCCGGTGATGCTCTCGGTCACCGGATGCTCGACCTGCAGCCGGGTGTTCATTTCCAGGAAATAGAAGCTCTGGTCCTTGCCGACCACGAACTCCACCGTGCCGGCGCTCTGGTACTTCACCGCCTTGGCCAGCGCGACGGCCTGCTCGCCCATCGCCTTTCGAGTGGCGTCGTTGATGAAGGGCGACGGGGCCTCCTCGATCACTTTCTGGTGCCGGCGCTGGATCGAACACTCGCGCTCGTTCAGGTAGATGACGTTGCCCTGGCTGTCGCCGATGACCTGGATCTCGATGTGGCGCGGCTCCTCGACATATTTCTCGATGAAGACGCGGTCGTCGCCGAAGCTGCTCCGCGCCTCGTTGCGGCAGGAACTGAAGCCGTCGAAGGTCTCCTTGTCGTTGAAGGCGACACGCAGACCCTTGCCGCCGCCGCCGGCCGACGCCTTGATCATCACCGGGTAGCCGATGCCCTTGGCGATCTCCACCGCCTGCTCGGCCGTCGCGATGGCCTCGTTGACGCCGGGAATGGTGTTGACCCGCGCTTCCTTGGCGAGTTTCTTGGAAGCGATCTTGTCGCCCATGGCCGCGATCGAATGGTGCTTGGGCCCGATGAAGACGATGCCCTCCTCCTCGACCCGCCGCGCGAAAGCTGCGTTCTCGCTGAGAAAGCCGTAGCCCGGATGCACCGCCTGCGCGCCGGAGGCCTTGCACGCGGCAATGATGCGGTCGGCCTGCAGATAGCTCTCGCGGCTGGGTGCGGCGCCGATGTGCACCGCCTCATCCGCCAGCTCGACGTGCCGGGCATCGGCGTCGGCATCGGAGTAGACGGCGACGGTCTTTATGCCCATCTTGCGGGCCGTCAAGATGACACGGCAGGCGATTTCACCCCGGTTGGCAATCAGTATCTTTGTGAACATGTCAGGGCCTTAATTCGGGTTCAAGGACGCAGAAGACGCAGAAGTACGCAAAAGACGCAGAACAATTCCGGAGTCATTTTTCATTTGTGGATTTCCTTCTGCGTCTTCCGCGCTCTTTTGCGTCTTCTGCGTCCGGCTGTTCGATTTTGGTTTCTAGAGCGGAATGTTGTCGTGCTTGCGCCACGGGTTCTCGAGCTTCTTGTCGCGCAGCATGATCAGCGAACGGCAGATCCGCTTGCGGGTCTCGTGCGGCAGGATCACGTCGTCGATGAAACCTCGGGCCCCGGCCACGAAAGGGTTGGCGAACCGGGCCTTGTACTCGGCCTCGCGCGCCGCCAGCTTGACCGGGTCGCTCTTGTCCTCGCGGAAGATGATTTCGACCGCACCCTTGGCGCCCATGACGGCGATCTCGGCATTGGGCCAGGCGAAGTTGACGTCGCCGCGCAGGTGCTTGGAGCTCATCACGTCGTAGGCCCCGCCATAGGCCTTGCGCGTGATCACCGTGATCTTGGGCACGGTGCATTCGGCGAACGCGAACAACAGCTTGGCGCCGTGCTTGATGATGCCGCCGTACTCCTGGCTGGTGCCCGGCATGAAGCCCGGGACGTCGACGAAGGTGATGACCGGGATGTTGAAGGCGTCGCAGAAACGCACGAAGCGGGCCGCCTTGGTCGAACTCTTGATGTCCAGGCAGCCGGCCAGCACCAGCGGCTGGTTGGCGACGATGCCCACGGTCTGGCCCTCCATGCGACCGAACCCGACCACGATGTTCTTGGCGTACTCGGGCTGCAGCTCGAAGAAGTCGCCGTCGTCCACCGTCTTGACGATCAGCTCCTTCATGTCGTACGGCTTGTTGGGATTGTCGGGGATCAGCGTGTCGAGCGAGCGGTCCATCCGGTCGGCCGGGTCGTTGCTGGGCCGCACCGGCGCCTTTTCCCGGTTGTTCAGCGGCAGGTAGTTGTAGAGGCGCCGCAACATCATCAGCGCCTCGACATCGTTCTCGAACGCCAGGTCGGACACGCCGCTGCGGGTGGTGTGGCTGATGGCGCCGCCGAGCTCCTCGGCCGTCACCTCCTCGTGGGTCACGGTCTTCACCACCTCGGGGCCGGTCACGAACATGTAGGAGCTGTCCTTGACCATGAAGATGAAGTCGGTCATCGCCGGCGAATACACGGCGCCGCCGGCGCAGGGACCCATGATCATGCTGATTTGCGGAACCACCCCCGACGCCATCACGTTGCGCTGGAACACGTCGGCATAGCCGCCCAGGGAGGCCACGCCCTCCTGGATGCGGGCGCCGCCCGAGTCGTTGAGGCCGATCACCGGCGCGCCGACCTTCATGGCCTGGTCCATCACCTTGCAGATCTTCTCGGCATGCGCTTCCGACAGCGCGCCGCCGAACACCGTGAAGTCCTGGCTGAAGACGAACACCAGCCGGCCGTTGATCATGCCGTAGCCGGTCACTACGCCGTCGCCGGGAACCTTGTTGTTCTCCATGCCGAAGTCGGTGCAGCGGTGCTCGACGAACATGTCCCATTCCTCGAACGTGCCTTCGTCCAGCAGCAACTCGAGCCGTTCGCGGGCGCTGAGCTTGCCCTTGCCGTGCTGCGAATCGATCCGCTTCTGGCCGCCGCCGAGCCGGGCCGCGGCCCGCTTCTTTTCGAGTTGTTCGAGGATGTCGTGCATGAGTTTCTCCGTGGGTCTTTCAGCCGGGTCTTCCGGTCCCGGGCTTCGATCCGGGTGGACCGTCTTGTGGTTGTGCCGGCGCGGTGCCGGTGTCCAGGCCGGGATGCCAGGCATCGAGCAGCTGGCGCGCGCCGATCGATGCGGGCAAGCGTCCACGGGCGACGTCGGCCAGGACGTCGGGGAGCATCGCCCGCACCTGCGGGTTGTGCCGGAACGCGTACTTCAGGCCGGCGTCGATGCGCTCCCACATCCAGGCCAGCGCCTGCTGGCGCCGCCTCTCGGCCAGCCGCCCGTTGGCCTCCTGCAGCCCCCGGAAGCGCGACACCATTTCCCAGAACCGGTTGAGGCCCTCGCCTTTGAGCGCGCTCAGCTGAATCACCTGGGGATGCCAGACCTGGGCGTTATGGTGGGCGTGATCCGGATGGCCGTGCTGGCCGAACAGGCGCAAGGCGCTGGTGATCTGGGCCTGGGCCCGGGTGGCGGCATCGGCGTCCAGATCGGCCTTGTTGATGACCACCAGGTCCGCCAGTTCCATCACGCCCTTCTTGATCGCCTGCAGGTCGTCGCCGGCGTTGGGCAACTGCATCAGCGCGAACATGTCGGTCATGCCGGCCACCGCCGTCTCGCTCTGGCCCACGCCCACCGTTTCCACGATGACGATGTCGTAGCCCGCCGCTTCGCACACCAGCATCGCCTCGCGGGTCTTCTCGGCCACGCCGCCCAGGGCACCGCTGGACGGGCTGGGCCGGATATAGGCCTGCTCGTTGACCGACAGCTTTTCCATGCGGGTCTTGTCGCCCAGGATCGATCCGCCGGAAACCGTGCTGGAGGGATCGACGGTGAGCACCGCTACTCGGTGCCCCTTGGCAATCAGGTCCAGCCCCAGACCCTCGATGAAAGTGCTCTTGCCCACTCC
>JAAOZX010000473.1 GCA_012274225.1 Comamonadaceae bacterium
GGCGATATCGTTCACGCTGGCTTCGAACTGGCTCAGGTCCGCCGGCTTCTGCACGAAGTCGACGGCGCCGAGTTCCAGCGCCTGCATGGTGGTGTCGGCGCCCTGCCGGGTGAGCGACGAGATCATGATCACCGGCAGCGGCCGCACCGCCATCACCTTGCGCAGGAAGTCGAGGCCGTTCATGCGCGGCATCTCGACGTCGAGCGTCATCACGTCGGGCGACTTCAGCCGGATCTGCTCGATGGCCACCACCGGATCGGCGGCGACCGCGACCACCTCCATGTCCGGCTGCGCGCTGACCACGCGGCTCAGGAAGGCGCGCATCACGGCGGAGTCGTCGACGATCAGGACCCGGATCATCTGGGCTTGGAGAAGATTTCGATCGAACCGGAACCGGCGTCGCTGCCCAGGGCGCGAAGGTACTCGCGCTCCTGCCGCTCCACCGCGTCTTCGCGCATCGCGTCCAGGCGCTTGAGCAGGACCTTGCCGGTGTCCGGCGAAAAATGGATCTTGCGCGGATAGCGGTCCAACAGGTCCTGCGCCAGCACCGGGATGCCCTCGACCTGCAGGAACTCCAGCACGAACTCGCAATTGCGGGCGCCCACGTCGAGGGAACCGAAGCCCTGCAGCACCCGCCCGCCGCCGAACACCTTGGCCACCAGCCGACGCCGGTCGGCCCCGATCTTGAGCATGTCGTTGATCAGCAGTTCCATCGCGTACACGCCGAAGCGCGCCGACTTCGGCACGGCAGACCCGGCACTGCCGTTGTCGCCGGGCAGCATGAAATGATTCATGCCGCCGATGCGCCGCACCGGGTCCCACAAGCAGGTCGACACACAGGACCCCAGCACGGTGGTGATGCCCACCGAGCCGCTGTCGGCGTGGTATTGCCCCGGCAGGATCTTCACCACCTCGAGCTGGAAATCGCGGTCGAAAGAGCGGACGGGGGTGCCGGGCGATTGCATGCGTCGTCTTCGCCCCGTGCCTCAGGTGAGGCGCCGCTCGTAGGCGGTGCGGCCGCAGGAGCGGAATGCCGCGTGGCTCGCCGGAAAGCTTTCAGAGTGCCCCACCAGCAACAGGCCGCCGGGCGCGAGCACGGCGGCAAAGCGGTCGGCCAGCCGCAACTGGGCCTCCCGCTCGAAGTAGATCACCACATTGCGGCAGAAGATCGCGTCGAAGCGCCCGGCCGCCGACCAGGATGGGGCCTGCAAATTGAGCTGGCCGAACCGGACCATGGTGCGCAGCTCGGGGTGGACGCTCAACAGCCCCTCGTTGGCGCCGACGCCGCGCAGGAAATGTCGCCGCACGCGCGCCTGCGGCATGGACTCGGTCCGCTCGGCCGGATAAATACCGGCGTGCGCGGTGCGCAGCACCTCCGAGTCGATGTCGGTGGCCAGAATTTCGGCCCGGCATCCTGCCTCACGCAGCACCATGGCAATCGACCACGGCTCTTCCCCGGTCGAACATCCGCTGCTCCAGACGCGCAGCGGCGCCGAGACGGACTTGGCGCGCTCGCCGGCCCAGGACGCCAGCAGATCGAAGTGATGGGCCTCCCGGAAGAACGAGGTGAGATTGGTGGTCAAGGCGTTCACGAACGCCTCCCGCTCGTCCGAGCGCTCAGCCTGCACCAGATCGAGGTACTGGGAGAAATCGACCCCGCCCTGCGATCGCAAGCGCCGCACCAGGCGGTTGTAGACCATGTTGCGCTTCTGCTCGCTCAGCTTGATGCCAGCGTAGTCGTAGATCAGGCGTCGCACCCGGGAGAAATCGCGGTCCGTCAGAACGAAGGCCTGCTCCATCAGCGCCATGGACTAGAACTCCTGCCACTCTTCGGCCGCGGTCGCGCGGGCTTTGGGTCCGCCCAGTGCCGTGACGGTCGCGCCGCGCTTCGGGACGGCCCGATCTTTCCGGCCGGCCGATGAAGCCAGCCGGCCTTGCTCCTGGCGCGGGTCCCACCCCTGCAGCTCGTGCACGGCCGAATAGCCCGAGTTCTGTTCGCCGTTGAGCTTGAACCGCGACACCGTCTGCAAAAGCGCGCCGGCCTGGTCCTTCATGGACTCGGTGGCCGCGGTGGCCTCTTCAACCAGCGAGGCGTTTTGCTGCACCACCTGCTCCATCTGCGTGACGGCCTGGTTGACCTGCGCGATGCCCGAGCTCTGCTCCTGGCTGGCGGCGGCAATCTCGGCGATCAGGTCGGTGACGCCCTTCACCGCGCCGACGATCTCATCCATCGTCTTGCCGGCGGCATCCACCAGCCGGGTTCCGGCATCCACCTTGTCCACCGAGTCGCCGATCAACGTCTTGATCTCCTTGGCGGCCGCCGCGCTGCGCTGCGCCAGGTTCCTCACCTCGGCGGCCACCACCGCGAACCCGCGCCCCTGCTCCCCGGCACGGGCCGCTTCGACCGCGGCGTTGAGCGCCAGGATGTTGGTCTGGAAGGCGATGCTGTCGATCACCGCGATGATGTCGGCGATCTTGCGCGACGACTCCGAAATGGCCGTCATGGTGCTCACCACCTGGCCCACCGCATGGCCGCCCTTGCGCGCCACTTCCGAGGCGCCCACGGCAAGCTGGTTGGCCTGCTTGGCGCTCTCGGCGTTTTGCAGCACGGTGCTGGTCAACTCCTCCATCGAGCTGGCGGTTTCTTCCAAAGTGCTGGCCTGCTCCTCGGTGCGCTGCGACAGGTCCACGTTGCCCTGAGCGATCTGCTCGCTGGTTTCGGCGACGACCCGCGCCCGGTTCGCCACCTCACCCACCAGCTGGCGCAGGCTGACGGTCATCTTGTCCATGGCGTGCACCAGGCTGGACTCGTCGCCGGCACGCACTTGCACGTGCATGGACAGGTCGCCATGGGCGATGTTGCTGGCCACACGGGCGGCGTAAGTGGGCTCGCCGCCCAGCTGGATCCTCAGCCGGCGCGAGAAAAGGTAGGCCACGACGACAGCCAGGAGGATGGCCAGGCCGGACAGCACCGCCATGACGTCCCGGCTGTTCTCATAGGTCGAGGTCGCATCCTTCGATGCATCCCGGGATTCCTCCGCCAGCGCGCCGACGAACTTGTTGATCGCCTCGACATAGCGGTCCTCGGCGGGACTGGCCCGTTCCACCAGTTCCTTCTTCGCCTCTTCCATGGTTCCGGCTTCGCCGAGCCGCAGGAACTCGCTTTCCGATGCGCCGTAGTCCTGCGCGGCCTTGTTGATGGCCTGCAGCAGCGCCTTGGCTTCGTCGCTGGCGACCAGCTGGCCCAGTTCGGCAGCCATGCCCGCGCGCGTCTTCTGGTCGGATCGGATGGCGGCCAGTTCGGTCTTGACCCTGTCCGGATCGGAGAGAAGGAGCGTGTTGCGCATGTGCCGCGTGGTGTGCAGGATCGTCACCTCCAGGCGCCCCGCGAGGATCAGGGCCGGGGTGCGGCTTCTGGATTGCGACTCGAACTTCTGGCTCAACTTCGCCAGGCTGGTGAGGCCCATGCCCGCACCGACGATCAGCATGCAGATCATCATGCCAAAGGCGATGGCCAGCCGGGCCGAAACGCTCATCTTGTCAGCCAGCTTCAGCCGGGCAACAACCTTCTTGTCAGACATGGGGTACTCCTGATTTCGGCGTTCAATTCGCCGCCTCGTCGACCAGCGCCATGTCGGTGCTGGTGATGAGCCTCTCGATGTCCAGCAGAATCAGCATCTGTCCGTCCATGGTCCCAAGGCCCGTGATGTATTGGGTATCGAATACCGAGCTGGCGAATTCGGGGCTCGGCCGGATGGCGTCGGGTGTCAGCCCCACGACGTCGGACACGGAGTCCACGACCACGCCCACCATCCGGTGGGCCACGTTCAGGATGATCACCACCGTGAACTCGTCGTACTTCGCCTGCTCGAGATGAAACTTGATGCGCAGGTCCAGGATCGGCACGATCACGCCGCGCAGGTTGATCACACCCTTGATGAAAGTCGGGGCGTTGGCGATCGTTGTGGGCCGCTCATAGCCGCGGATTTCCTGAACCTTGAGGATCTCGATGCCGTAGCTTTCGGCCCCAAGGCGAAAAGTCAGGAACTCCATGACCTGGGCGTCGGCTCGGTTCGGGCCGGGTTCGGACTGCGTTATCGGTTGCATGATCCTCCTGCATTGGGGCGCGGACCGGACGGTGCGCGGGTGGTGTCTGAGCGGGGCATGATTTCCATTCACACGTCGGATGGCGGCCGCATATTGGCCAAAGTCAACTTCACGGTCAGCTCCGCGCCGGCCGGTGAACTGAGATCGGTCGAGTCGAACGCGGACGACCATTCGGATGTGTCCATTGCCGACCGCGGCGCCGGTGCGCGCTTGGGATCGGCGGTGATCGAGCCGACCATGTACAGCGCCGCCAGGTGGCGCGCCACGATCGCCTCGGCCATGCCGGTTCGCTGTGCCAGCTCCTTCAGGGTGCCCGGCGTGGCACCGAGCTCGCTCACCAGCATCAGGCTCGGGTCGTTGAGCAGGCGCATCGGCAGGCGCGGCGAGCGGCGCAGGAAGATGCGGCGGGAGCGGTAGTGCGGCGGCAGGCAGTCGCGCGAAGTGCGGGTCGCGTACTGCCACATCAGCTGCGAAAAATCCGTGCGGATGTAATGGTGCGGAATGGTGTCAGCCATGCCGGGCCGCGCGCTCCAGACCGCATTGGGCATCTCGGCCGGATCGGCAATCGGCCAGACGCCGATGCCGGTGCGGCGGCTCACCAGTGCGTACAGCTTGCCGTTCACGCTGACGTGAAAGACGGTGGAGCGCAGGTCCAGGTTCTTCTCAACGATGTACGAGGCCAGGTGGAACTGCACCATCAGGGGCCGCAGCCAGCCCTCCAGCTGGGTCAGCACCGACGCAATGCTCGCCGGCGATTGCGGCTGGAAGAGGTAGGCAGGCGAGAAATCCGGCACGTGCAGCGGGGTGGAAAACGCGACCGGCCAGTCGATTTCAGCCGGGTTGATGCGGATCGAGCGGCCCGACGGCAGACCCGGGGTGATCCGCAAGATGCCGTCCGGAAGGCCCTGGACACGCGAGCCGTTCACGCACCACGCGTCCGCATCGCCCAGGCTCGACAGTTGCCAGTTCATCTGGTACCTGGCGGCCCGGGACGCCAGCGCGACGTTCAGAAGGGATTGCTCGGCGTTGCTGAACCCGGCCAGGCCCAGGCGCAGCACGGGCCGTTCGGCATTCGAAGGGCGGGCGGGGCGGGTACTCATCATTCTCTACGACCGTTGTACGTTGTCACGCGATGGGCACCGCGCCGTCGGACCGCACGACCTGGGCAGCCCCACAGCTGCGGATCAGATAAGCCACGTCGAGGATCAGCGCCACCGAGCCATCGCTCATGATGGTCGCGCCCGACACACCAGGGACCTTGCGGAAATTGGTCTCCAGGCTCTTCACGACCACCGGTTGCTGACCCACCAGCGCATCCACCAGCACGGCAGCACACGAACCCTCGGCCTCCACCAGCACGGCGATGACGTCGCCCTGGTCGCGGGCCTGCCCGGTCGGAAACAGCTTGGAGAGGCGCAGCACGGGCAGGTAGGCGCCGCGCACGGCCAGCGTTTCACGACCGCCCGGCAGGGCATGAATCTCCCCGGGCGCCAGGCTGCGCGATTCGATCACCTGCGCCAGCGGCAGGACGTAGATCTGCCCGCCCAGCATCACCGTCATCGCTTCGACGATCGCCAACGTGAGCGGCACGGTCATCGTGACCTTCAGGCCCTGCCCCTTGCGCGAAGCGATTTCCACCGAGCCGCCGAGTGCAAGAATATTGCGTCGCACCACATCCATGCCGACGCCCCGCCCCGAGACTTCGGTGATCTTGTTGGCGGTGGAAAAGCCGGCTTCGAACAGCACTTGCCAGACCTCGGCGTCGGACGCGTCGGGCGGCAGCACGCGGCCGCGCCGGGTGGCGTGCGCGAGGATGAGTTCGCGGTCCAGTCCGCGTCCGTCATCGCTGACCTCGATGACCACTTTGCCGCCGCGCTGGCTGGCCGCCAAGCTGACAGTGCCGATCGGCCGCTTGCCGGCCGCCACCCGCACTTCTGGCGTTTCCAGTCCATGGTCGATGCTATTGCGAACCAGGTGATTCAGCGGATCCGAGATTTTTTCGATCAACCCGCGGTCGAGTTCGGTGGCTTCGCCCGAAGTCGTCAATGCCACCCGTTTACCCAGCCGCGGGGCCAGCTCACGCACCAATCGCGGCAGCCGCGCGAATACATCGGAGATTGGCACCATCCGGATCCCGAGCACCATTTCCTGAAGGTCGCGCGTGTGCCGCGCCAGATCGGCCAGGCCTGTGCGGTAGTTGTGCCCGGCTTGTTCATCGTTCCGTGCGTCCTGGCTCGCCAGCATCGATTCGGTGATCACCAGCTCGCCCACCAAATTCACCAGCAGGTCGATCTTTTCGGTGGCAACGCGGATCGAGCCGCCGCTGTGGTGGCTGTTGGCCGGCGCTTCGGCCGCGCCGCGCCTGGCCGTGGGAGCGATGGGCGCGGCGGGTGAAGCTGGCGCGGTGGTTGCCGCGGACTCCGGTTCCGCTGCCGGCGCCTTTTCGACTCGCGATGCCCTGCGTCCATTCAAGGACTCGGGCGTGACGAAAAATTCGACCGCGGGGTCCTCATGATGCGGCGCGGCCGCCGGCCGTGCCGCGGGCGAGTCCGTTGGTTGTGGCGCCCTGCCGCGCCGGAACTCGACCGGGTCGACGAAGAGCTCGTTGGCTTCGTGCTGCGCCGGCGCCCACGCGGCGGCCGGCGCAGACGCTTCGGCGGGCGCGGCCGTCGCGGCCGGGCCCGGCGCCGTGGCGGCACCTGCGCTGGCCTGCACCGCGATCAGCTCCGGCGCCACCACCAGCGACAGCACGCTGCGCAGGTCCATCTCGCTGCCCGCGAGGCCGACGTCGAAGCACACCAGCCCGCCCGCGCGGTTGTCTACCGACTGGTTGACCAGCGAGCCCATTTCGGCCAACCCCGCCAGCATCATTTCGAGGTCGCCGGCGGCGATGGGCTCGGCCAGCGGGCCCAGGCGAACGGCGAAGGTGCGCTGGCTCGGCCCCGCGACGCCGGACGCCCCCGGCAGGGCCACGCGCTGGCGCAACAAGGCCTCGACCGCGGCGCGGTCGGGCGCCTCGCCAATCAGGCCGCGATGGTGTGCCACCTGCGACTTCACGATATCGCCGGCCTCCAGCATCGCGTCCACGTCGGCCCGGTCGATGGCGCGATCGCCCTTGCGCAGCAGGTCCAGCAGGTTCTCGAACACGTGTGTCAGCGCCGCGATCTCGTCGAAGCCGAGCATGGCGGCGCTGCCCTTGATCGAGTGGACGGCCCGGAAGATCGAGTTCAGGTCGTCGGGGCTCGGCGCGTCCGTATCGAGCCGCAGCAGGGCGGCCTCGGTGCCCGCCAGATGCTCCTGGGCCTCCTCGAAGAAGATCGCCCGGAATGCGCCGCCGTCGCCGAATGCGGTGGAGTGGTTCATGATGGGAAGCCGTTCATCTAGATGAACGTGCGGACAATTTCAAGCATCCGCTGCGGGTCGAACGGCTTGGCCATCCAGCCCGTGGCGCCCGCCTCGCGGCCCTTCTGCTTGAGTTCCGGGTTCACCTCGGTCGAGAGCACGAGCAAGGCCACCGGGTCGTAGGCAGTCAGGCTTCGCAGCTCGCGAATCAGGCTGACGCCATCCATGCGCGGCATGTTCTGGTCGGTCACCACCAGGTCGAACACCCGAACCCGCGCGAGCGCCAGCGCTTCCACGCCGTCTCCGGCCTCCTCGACCTCGTACCCGGCCGTCTGCAGCACGGCGGCAACCATCTTGCGCATCGAGCGCGTGTCGTCCACCACCAGAATAGATTTCATTGTCATTTTTCACCTGTGCTGGGAACGACCCGAGCGCTTGCGGCTGCTGGGAAGGAATTTCGCGATGACCTCGAGCAAGCGGTCCTCGTCGAGCGGCTTGGTCAGGTACTCGTCGCACCCGGCCAGCGAACCGCGCAGCTTGTCGAAGGGGGAGCTGCGGCTGGTGAGCATCACCACCGCCGTCTTCTTGATCGCCTGCTTGTTGGCCTTGATCAGTTTGCAGACCTGGTAGCCGTCGATCCCCGGCATCACCACGTCGAGGAAGACGCAGGCGTATTCGCGGTTGCCGGTCAGCCCCACGGCTTCCTCGCCGTTCTCGGCAAAGTCGATCTCGAACTTGAAGGGCGCGAGCTTGGCCTGCATGAACATGCGGACGGTGGCGTTGTCGTCGACCACCAGCACCGTGTCGCCGAGCGCGCGCTTGATTCCCGAAGAGTCGAGCAGCTGGCCTGGTGCCGTTGGCCGATTGCCGAACCCGTGGCGCGAAGACGATGTGTCCCGAAACGGTTCGAGCGGTACCGGCATGGTCTCGTCCTCGCCCACGACCGCGTCTTCCAGCGCCTGCAGCAGGCTGGCCCATTGAAGCGGGCGCTCGATCACGTCCTGGCCGCCGCCATGCCCCGGGGAAGCCACCAGAACCGCCGGCAAAGACCCGCGCCGGTTCAGCGCGCGGAACTCGCCCAGCGCCGCCGGATCTTCGATATCGACGAGATAGAGGTCGGGCGCCGCCGCCGAGACCGGGTCGTACTGGACAAAGCCGGGATCGCGCCGCGCCGCCAGCGCGAAGACGCTGGTGAGCATGGCGCGCTCGGTCGGGTTGAACCCGATCACATCAACAAGGTAATGGTCGTTATGCGGCACGGTGAGCTTCGCTTTCCTTAACGCGGTGTTGACGCAATTCGAGCCGCAGCCAAGCTCTCGATTTCCTGCAGCACGGCACCGGCATCGGGGAGCCGGAGTTGCGGCCGCTTTTCCAGCATGCGATCGATCAACGCCTGGTACGCGGCGAGTGTTCCTGGCAAGCGCGGAACCGGCGCCACCAGATGCTGCGCCAAGGCCTCCAGCACAGTGGTGCCGGCAAACGGCCGCCGGCCGCGCAGCATCTCATAGAAGACGATGCCCAGGCTGTAGACATCCGCGGCCCCGCCCGGCGGCTCCCCCTGGGCCTGCTCCGGCGCCGCATACGCGGCCGTCCCCACCAGCCGGCCCGGCGCGACCCGCGCCGCGCAGTCGCCTCGTTGCGCGGCCACGCCGAAATCGGCAAGCACCAACTCGCCTGGCGCGCGCATCAGGAAATTTTCGGGCTTGACGTCGCGATGAACGACGCCAAGGCAATGCACCTGCGACAGGCCGGCGGCGGCCTGTCGCAGCAGCCCCAAGGCCTGTTCCGGGGCGATACCGCGGCGCATCCGCTCGCGCAGGCTGCCGCCGCCGACGAATTCCATTGCCAGGTAGCAAGGAGCACCGCCGCTGCGATGCTCGATCACGCGCACCACGTGCTGGTGCCCGATGGCCGACAGGATGTCGCACTCCGCCGCGAAGGCCTGCCGGATCACGTCGCTCTGGCCGCACGAACCCTTGAGAACCTTCACGGCGACCTTGCCGCCGCGCCGCAGGTCATCGGCCAGGTAGACCGTGGCGGCGCGGCCCGCGCCAATGATCCGGTCGATTCGGTAGCCGTCAAGCGAAGGCTGCGGCACGGCCTGTACTGGGCGCTCGCTGAAGCCGACCGGAACCGCACCGCCGCGCCAGCCGACCGCCGGCCCGGTGCCGGAGGTCAGGTAGTGGAACGAGGACTGCATGGCTCAGATTCCCCGCTGCTCGAGGTCGTCGAGCAGCGCCTGCGCGCTGGCATAGCGCTGCTCGCGGTCCTTGGCCATCAGGCGCTCGAGGATCGGCTGCAGGGTCTCATGATCGGGGCCCAGCTGGGGGATCGGGCCGTTGATATGGAGCTCGAGCATCGCGCGCGTCGATGCCGCGCGGTAAGGCTTTTGCCCCGTCAACATCTCATAGACGAGCACGCCGAGGCTGTACAGGTCGGATCGCGCGTCCACCAGCATCCCCTGCGCCTGCTCGGGGCTGAGATATGAGGGCGTGCCCACGACGTCGCCATGATCGGTGTCCATCATGAGCATGGACACCTGCTTGGCGACGCCAAAATCGGCCAGTGCCAGGGTACCGTCCTGCCGCAGCATCAGGTTGTCGGGCTTGAGATCGCGATGAACGATGCCGGCGACGTGGATCGCCTGCAGTCCGGCGGCGATCTGCTTGAGGTACCTGATGACGGCACTCCGGTCCATGCCGTCGCCGATTCGCGCGCGCAGGTCGCCGCCCGGAAAATATTCCATGGCAATGTATGCGTGTCCGGCCGAGAAGTCCTGGCGGAAGATTCGCGCGACGTTGGGATGGTGCAGTTGCGCCAGCAGCGCGTATTCCTGGATGAACCGTTGCAGCCCGTCGTCGGCGGGAAGGCCGTCCAGCCGCATGATCTTCAGCACCTGGTGCGGGCCGCCGTCCTGGGTCTGGGCCAGGAAAATGGTGGCCATCCCGCCCGCGCCGATCTGGCGCAGGATGCGGTAGCCCTCGATCAGGAAATGGGTGGCCGCCTGTGTCCCGGGATGGGTGGCGTCGCCCCCCATCGTCATGTCGTGCGGCCGGGCGAATGCGCGTTCGTTCCGGGCGATCGCCTCGCGCAGCAGTTTGTACATCTCCGGCGAGGTCCTGGAACCGCGGCGCGGGACCAGGCCGGTGATCTCGACGATGTCCAGGAAGGAGTTGTCGGGCGGGCCCACCGAACCGATGCGCCCGGCTTCGGCCCGTCCGGCGGCGGCTCTCAGCGTGCGGCCGGAGGCTGCCACGCTCCAGCGCAGGTCACTCGCCGTGACCTCCAGCAAGCGCGCGAGCTCGACCGCCTCGCCGACCGCATGCACCATGCCGTTGTTACGGCTGCCGCGGCCGCTGATCTCCGCATAACCAAGGTTCACGCCCGCCGCCAGGGTCAGCGTGGGCATCGGGCGTCCCGCCGCCTGCGCGGCGACTCGGCCCGCAAGTTGAACCGCCTCATAGACCAGCAGAATCGCCGCGTGCAGTCCCCGCTGTGCGTGATCCGGCTTACGCGCATCCGGTTTGTTGGAAAAGACCGCCAGGATGGAGTCGGGTCGACGCTGCGCGATTTCCCCGCCCAGCTTGATGACGGACTCGGAAAGAATGCGCCGGACCTCGTTGACGAAGGTGGTCAGCTCGACGCCCGACAGGTGTCGGCTGATTGCGGTGAAGTTGTGCAGACGAGCATAAAGAAAGGTTGCATCCGTTTTCCGCGCCTCATGCGCCCGCGCAGCGCCGGCAGCAGGTGGCCTGGGATCGGGGGTCATACGGTTCAGTTCGTCTGACAACATTAGTTTCAAAAAATCACACGCTCAACGATCCACTAAGGTGCAGCCCGTTGACATGCTTATTTTTCATGATCCTATTTTCTGGCAATTTAGCAGGAAGCGTTAGCGTAACGCTGGGTCTTACGCTCTATGCTTAATCCTTTTTTCGTATGTGAAAGCGCTTTGCTTTGATTATGCGCAATTCCAGCCGTGAAAGATACTATTTGTTACTGCGCCGTAGATTTATCCATCATGACACTGTATTCTGCGTTTGTATCTATCGGAAACATTCGTATCATCGGTTTCGGCCGACCAGGAACCCCGCAGCTTGCGTCTTCCCTGCAGGGCTATGACCCATTCCGATGGCCTCGTCAGGAAGTCGCGTTGAGATCAACCCAGGAGAAAAATTGCCATGAACATCGTTCAAGACCGGTGGGTCAACAAACTGTTGAAGGCGGCCTGCGCGCTCGCGCTTACCGCCAGCGCTGCTGCAGGCTTTGCTGCGAATACGGATACGCCCGCAAGCCTCGCGGGCGCGACATTGGTTACCGCGGAGCAGGCAAAGACACTCATGGGCGCCGGGGCGTCGATGATCGACGCCCGGGTGGCCAACGAATACGTCGAGCAGCACATCAAGGGCGCCAAGAACGTTCCCTACAAAGAGAAGAGCCCCAAGGACGTGAAGTTCGACCCGAAGGAAGACAGTTTCGACCTGGCCAAACTGCCTGGCGACAAGAACGCGGCGGTGATCTTCTACTGCAATGGCGCCGAGTGCTGGAAGAGCTTCAAGGCGTCGAAAGTCGCCATCGATGCGGGTTACAAGAAGGTGAACTGGCTGCGCGGGGGCATCCCCGAGTGGAAGGCCAAGGGCTATCCCGTCGAGTAATTGCAACCTCGCCCGAGGAGGGCATCTATGAACTTTGGAATCTCGCTCAGCATCAAGCAGAAGCTCTATGTGCTCGGTGCGATCTGCCTGCTCTCCGCGTTATCGCTTGCCGGCAGCGCCCTCCTCTTTTCCAGCCAGGTCGAGCGGGCGGCCCGCGTCATCAACGACGAGCGATTCGCGCCGCTGGCGAGCCTGCAGGAGCTCAACGACCATCTGAAAGAGGTGCGGTTCCGGCTGGCCGGCGTGCTGCTGGACCAGATGCCGCAAGTCGGATCGCGAATCCACCTGAAGGAAACGATGGAGAAGGCGCCTGTTCTTTGGAAGCGATTCAAGGGTGCTACAGGCCATCTGAGCGGTGAAGGCGGCGCGATCGTCGCCGGTGTCGACCGCGATCTGCCGGAACTGGAGCAGTTCGCCCGGGAGTTGGACAAGGCCTATGCCGGCGACGACAAGAAGGCCCTGGAGGCGCTGCTGGAGGATCGCTGGCCGGTGGTGCAGCAGAAGATCGTCAAGCCGCTGGACGCGCTGTTGCCCTCGCTGAGCGCAGCGACGGCGGCGGAAGCGATCGCACTCGAAACAACCGCCCAGCGCTTCCGCAATTTCATCGCGACCGTCGCACTGCTGGGGGGCGTCGCCGCCTTGATTACGGTGATCCTGATCATGCGCTCGCTGAACTCCGGATTGCGCGAGGGCCTGGCCGTGGCGCAGGCGCTGGCACGAGGAGAGCTGGGGCACAACATCGCAATTCGCTCGAACGACGAGATGGGGCAGTTGCTGCAGGCACTTGCGGGAATGGCGCAGAACCTGCGCTCGCTGGTGGGGGACGTGGCCGCCGGAGCGCACACGGTAGCGGACACCAGCGCGCAGATCGCACAGGGCAACCTGGACCTGTCGCAGCGCACCGAGGAGCAGGCCAGCACGCTGGAAGAAACCGCCAGCTCGATGGAGGAGTTGACTTCGACCGTGACGCAAAACGCCCAGAAC
>JAAOZX010000100.1 GCA_012274225.1 Comamonadaceae bacterium
CGATGATGTTGATGCGATGCTGCGGGAACTGCTTGGCCATGCCGGACCAATAGCAAGTGGTTGCAGCCGAGGTAATAGTGATACCGCGTTCCTGCTCCTGCTCCATCCAGTCCATGGTGGCGGCGCCGTCGTGCACTTCGCCGATCTTGTGATTGACGCCGGTGTAGAACAGAATGCGCTCGGTCGTGGTGGTCTTGCCGGCGTCGATGTGAGCGGAGATACCGATGTTTCGGTAGCGCTCGATTGGCGTTTTGCGGGCCATGATGCTCTTTCGTTAACGGGCACAGGCCCGCTCGTGACGGGCCCGTACCCCAGGGGGAATGGGAACGGTCTTGCTTCCTAGAAGCGGAAGTGGCTGAACGCCTTGTTCGCCTCGGCCATGCGGTGAACTTCGTCACGCTTCTTCATGGCGCCGCCACGGCCTTCGGTGGCTTCCATGAGTTCATTGGCCAGGCGCATCGCCATCGACTTCTCGCCACGCTTCTTGGCCGCTTCTTTCAGCCAGCGCATCGACAGGGCCAGCCGGCGCACCGGGCGCACTTCGACCGGCACCTGGTAGTTGGCGCCGCCGACCCGGCGGGACTTCACTTCGACCATGGGCTTGACGTTGTTGATGGCCATGGTGAAGGCTTCCACCGGGTCCTTGCCCGGGTTCTTCTTCTCGATCTGCTCGAGCGCGCCGTAAACAATGCGCTCGGCGATCGCCTTCTTGCCGCCTTGCATGATGACGTTCATGAACTTGGCGAGCTCGATGTTGCCGTACTTGGGATCCGGCAGGATTTCACGTTTGGGGACTTCGCGACGACGTGGCATTTGTTCACCTCTTGATTTGCTTCAGCTGGCCGGTCCCTTGCGGGGGCCTTGAGAGTCATCGGACCCTCGCTTACTCGACCCACACGGAACATTCCGTGCTTCGGGTCACTTCGCTTGCCTGGCCTGCCAGGGCCGAACAAGCACCGAAAAACTGCTGACTGCTTAGGACCGAAGCCCTTAAGCCTTCTTCGGCCGCTTGGCGCCGTACTTGGAGCGCGACTGCTTGCGGTCTTTAACGCCTTGCAAGTCGAGCGATCCGCGCACGATGTGGTAGCGCACGCCGGGCAGGTCCTTGACCCGGCCGCCGCGCACCAGCACCACCGAGTGCTCCTGCAGGTTGTGGCCTTCACCGCCGATGTACGAAATGACTTCGAAGCCATTCGTCAGGCGGACCTTGGCGACCTTGCGCAGCGCCGAGTTCGGCTTCTTCGGGGTGGTGGTGTACACACGGGTGCACACGCCGCGCCGCTGCGGGCTGTTCTGCATCGCCGGGCTCTTGGATTTGGTCTTTTCGACCTCCCGCCCGTGACGCACGAGTTGGTTAATGGTTGGCATTGAAAAAAACGTCCCTAAACGCTTGAGTCTGAAAAAGGCCCGTACGGCGCCGGTGGTCGACTGGCGGACCGGTCGCCGCAAAGCGGCCTGATTGCCGCGAATGCGGCACCTCTCCTTCCCGCCCCAGTTGCGGAAAGCCTTTAAGTATAACCCGCTCGGGGTAAACGCTCAATGCTCCAGGTGACTTCAGCCGCAGCCCGGCCCCGGGGCCCCATCGGGTACCGTCAGGACCAATACAAACGTATTAGGCGGAAGTTGAACTGCCCCGCAAGGGCCCGGTCACCCAACCGCGGTCACTTGATCCAGAGCCGGATCGCGTCCCAGGTCCGGCTCAGCATCCCGGCCTGCTCGACCGCCTCCAGCGCGACCAGCGGCACGTCCAGCAGGGCCTGGTCGCCGGAACTGACCTTCAGGGTTCCCACCTGCTGGCCCTTGGCGAGGGGCGCGATCAGCGGATCGGGCCGCGCCACCTGGGTCTTGAGCCGCGATGCGCTGCCGGCCGGAATGGCCACCACCACGGCTTCGGTGCGACCCAGCTTGGCAGTCTTCTGGGCCCCCTTCCAGACTTGGGGCGTGACCATCGGCTGATTGGCGTCAAACAGCTTGACGGCCTCGAAGGCGGTGTAGCCCCAGTTCAACAGTTTCTGCGCCTCATTGGCGCGCGCGTTTTCGCTGGCGGCGCCCAGCACCACGGCCAGAACGCGACGCGATCCGACGTTCGGGAAATCGCGCTTGGCGGTGGCGACCAGGCAATAACCGGCTGCGTCGGTATGGCCGGTCTTCAGGCCGTCCACCGTCGGATCGCGGAACAGCAGCATGTTGCGGTTGGTGTCGTTGGCGGTGGGGGTGCCTTCGTAGCGGTACTTCTTGATGCTGTAGTAGTGCATGTACTGCGGAAATTCCTGCATCAGGCGGGAAGCCAGCGCGGCCAGGTCGCGCGCGGTGGTGCTGTGGCCGGCCTCGGTCAGCCCTTCGGGGTTCTTGTAGGTCGTCGACTTCAGCCCCAGGGCCTTGGCCTGCTGGTTCATGAGCTCCACGAAGTGCTCGGCGGTGCCGCCGACGCCTTCCGCCAGCGCCATGGTGGCGTCGTTGCCGGACTGGACGATCATTCCCTTGATCAGGTCATCCACCGGCACCTGCATGCTCGGGTCGATGAACATCCGCGAACCGGGCATCTTCCAGGCGCGCCGGCTCACGGGCAGCGTCTGCTTCAGATCGATCTTCTTGCTGCGCAGGGCATCGAACACCAGGTACTGCGTCATCAGCTTGGTGAGCGACGCCGGTTCCACCGCCGCGTCGATGTCGCGCCCGGCCAGCATCTGGTTGGCGGTGACGTCGAGCACCAGGAACGCCCGGGCGGCGATCTCCGGCGGCTGCGGCATCTGGGCCGCCGCGAACAGGCAGAACAGGGTGAAGAACGCGGCGATGAACGCCTGCCTTGTTTTTTTCATGGGGGATGGGGCTCAGGAACGAAGATGCCGGACAACCAGGCTCTTCAGCAGGGGCAATTGTCCGTGAAAGAAATGCCCACCCCCGGGGACCACCGTAACCGGGAGTGACTGGGGCCGCGCCCAGTCCATGACCGCGGCCAGCGGCACAGTGTCGTCCTGCTCGCCGTGGATCACCAGCGTGGCGTCGTGTGCCTCCGGCGGCAGATCGGTGACCTCGAAGCGCGATGCCGCGGTGCCGACCAGGATGATCTTCTCGATCGTGCGCGACGGCCACAGCGCCTTGACAGCGCCACAGGCGACGAACGAACCGAAGGAAAAGCCGGCCAGCGCCAGGAGACCGGAGGGCGCCTCGCCGGCGATCAGCGCCAGCATGTCGTCCAGTTCGCCCCTTCCATCGTCGTGGACCCCGTCGCTCGCGCCCACCCCCCGAAAGTTGAAGCGAAGGGCGGCCCAGCCCGACTGAACGAACGCCCGTGCCAGGGTCTGGACCACCTTGTTCTCCATGGTGCCGCCGAACAGCGGATGGGGATGGGCGATGACGGCGGTGCCGCGCCGCACTGCGCCCGGACCGGGCTCATCGCGCAAGGCTTCGATGATGCCGGCCGGACCGGCCAGTTGGAAGCGCCGGGTTTGCAGGTTCATCGCTTCAGCGGCCCAGATCGGGCGGTATCAGCAAGCGCTCCACCACCTGGCCGTGCTTCAAATGGGACTCGACGATCTCGTCGATGTCGTGTTCGTCCACATAGCTGTACCAGACGGCCTCGGGATAGACCACCGCCACCGGGCCGGCGGCGCAGCGGTCGAGGCAGCCGGCCTTGTTGACGCGCACCTGGCCCGGGCCCGAAAGTCCCGCGGCCTTGACCTGGGCCTTGCAGCGGTCGAAGGCCTCCTGCGCATGGTGCTGTGCGCAGCAGGCCTCGCCATTGGCGCGCTGGTTCAGGCAGAAAAAGATGTGGCGCTGGTAGTAGGACTCGCGTTCGCTCATGACGCGATTCTATTTTGCGACCCGCGGCTCGAGATTCGCACCACCACATACAGCAGCACCACGTAAGGCCAGAGCCAGCCCAGCCACTGGGCCAGCCCGTTGAAGCGGATAAAGCGGCCCTGCTCCCAGGTCTGCAGGGTGTGCGCGAAATACGCGCTGGCCGGCGCCTGGTTCAACAGGCTCAGGTGCAGCATCAGGGCCAGCAACAGCACCGCGGCGCATCCGCGACGGGGCAATGGCAGCAACACCAGGGCCAGCACCAAGCCCGTGGCCAGGCCCAGCCACACCGGCGGGCTGAGCCAGGCCCAGGCGTGGGTTGGCCCCCAGCTGAGCGCGGCGGACAGCGCAGTCGCGGCGATGGCCGCGCCCAGCATGGCCAACGCAAACAGCACCCGGCGAGCCACCGAGCGAATGATCGAATAGCCCAGCAGGCAAGGGATCAGCAGGCCCAGCGCCACGCAAACCAGTTCGACGCCCGGCACCAGCGGCTGCAACTCGATGTCGCGCACCGGCA
>JAAOZX010000474.1 GCA_012274225.1 Comamonadaceae bacterium
CCTGGGTGAGCGGCCGGCTGGCCGGCAAGATCGCGCCGCGCCGGCAGATCCGCCACGGCTTCCTCATCATGCTGCTGGTGTCGCTGTTCAATGTTGCAGCGAACTTCGTGCTGGTCCCCAGTCCCGGCTGGGCCTTGCCGACTATTGCCTTGTTCGCATTCGGCTGGGCCCTGATGGTGCCGGTGGTGACCCTGCTGGTGCTGGACCTGTACCCGGAACGGCGCGGCCTCGCCTCATCGCTGCAGGCCGTGATCGGTTCCACGGCGAACGGGATCGTCGCCGGCGTGATCGCGCCCCTGGTCATGCACTCGACGCAGGCGCTGGCGCTGTCTTCGCTGATGATGATGTGCGTCGGCCTGCTCGCGTGGCTCTGGTTGAACCGGCACTGGCCCGAGATTGGTCGCCTGCACGCAGGGCAAGCGCCGGTTGTCTCGGATCTCTCCTAGTCCGGAAGGCGTCGGCAGACACCTGCGTGACATCGCGGTCTCCGTTTGGCCGGTTTGGTTCCGCCGTGCAGCACGCGGCGGCACTGCCCGTGTTGACGCTCGTTTGCGCCGCACGCTAGAGTTGGGACGGCCGCGTTGTCCGGCCTCTCTTCGCAACGCCCGACCACCGGCCGGGACGTACGCGCGCAGGTTCCGCAAAGTTCGCAATCGATGGATCTCTTTCTGCAACAGGTGCTCAACGGGCTCACGCTCGGCGGCATCTACAGCCTGGTGGCGCTCGGCCTGACACTGGTCTACGGCATCCTCCACGTTCCCAACTTTGCCCACGGCGCGTTCTACATGGCCGGGGCGTTCGTCTCGTTCCATTTGATGAAGGTATGGGGCTTCAACTATTGGGTCGCCATGTTCGGCTCGGCGCTGTGCGTGGCCGCGCTGGCCACGCTTGCCGAACGGCTGGTGTTCCATCCGTTGCGCAAGGCCTCCGGCCTGCACCCGATGATCGCGGCGATCGGCATCCTGCTGTTCCTGGAGGCCGGGGCGCAGGCGATCTGGGGCGCTGATTTCCACCGCATGCAGACGCCCTACACCGGCATCCTCGATCTGGGCGGCGTCACCGCGCCGGTGCAGCGGCTCCTGATCATCGCGGCCGCATTCACGCTGATGATCGTGCTGCACCTCTTCTTGCGCAAGACGGTCACGGGTTCGACCATCATCGCGATGGCGCAGAACCGCGACGGCGCATCGCTGGTGGGTATCGACGCCAACAAGGTGGCGATGCTGACCTTCGCGATCTCGGGCGCGCTGGCTGCCGTCGCCGCGACGCTCTACGCACCGATCAACCTGGTCTACCCGGCAATGGGCAACCTGGTCATCACCAAGGCCTTCGTCATCATCATCCTGGGCGGCATGGGCAGCGTGCCCGGCGCCATCGCCGGCGGCCTGATCATCGGCTTCGCCGAGAGTTTCGGCGCCTTCTATATCTCGACCGACTACAAGGACATCATCGCGTTCGTCCTGCTGGTGGCCATCCTGTCCGTGCGTCCGCAGGGTCTGTTCACCAAGGGAGCTTCCTGATGCGGTACCTGACCGGCAAGCCGGGTTGGCTGTTGCTGCTCGCGCTCGGATTGGCGTTCCCCTTCCTCGCCAAGAACGACTACCACCTCACGGTGATGTCCACGGCCTACATCTTCGCCCTGGCGACGCTGGGGCTGAACCTGATCACCGGCTACACCGGCCAGTTCAACCTCGCGCACAGCGGCTTCATGGCGGTCGGGGCCTACACCGTCGGCATCCTCACCGTGGATTACCAGGTGCCGTTCTGGATCGCGTTCGCACTGTCGGGCGTGGTGGCGGCGGCGCTGGGCTTTTTCATCGGCATCGTGTCGCTGCGGCTAAAGGGTCATTACTTTTCGATCTTCACGCTGTGCGTCGGCTACATCATGTTCCTGGTGATCGAGAAATGGGAGAGCCTGACGCACGGGACCGTGGGCATCATCGGCATCCCGGCGCCTACCGGCATCGGCAGCCTGGCTTTCGATACGCCGCGCACCCTGTACTACCTCGTGTTCTTCTTCCTGGTGCTGGGCGCCTGGTTCATGCACCGCATCGTGAGCTCGCTGCTGGGACGCACTTTCGAGGCAATCCGCAACAGCGACGACCTGGCCGAATCGCTGGGCATCGACCTGATGCGCAACAAGCTGCTGGCCTTCCTGCTGTCGGTGTTCTATGCGGGAATGGCCGGCGGCCTGTACGCCGGCTTCGTCCGCTTTCTCGGCCCCGGACTGGCCGGAGTTGAGAACAGCTTCGACATGACGATGTACATGCTGGTCGGCGGCATCGGCACCCTGCTGGGCCCCTTGCTCGGCGCCCTGATGGTGCCGTGGCTCACGCAGTATCTGCAGTTCTTGCAGGAATACCGATTCATCGTGTTCGGTCCGATCCTGGTGCTGCTGGTGATCTTCGTGCCCAACGGCATCGTCGGGGGTTACAAGGCCTGGCGCCTGCGTCGTGACGCCATGGCCGCGCCGGCCGCCGGCGCGCCCGTGCCAGGCGCGAAGCCGCAGCCGGAAGGCAGCCATGCTTGAAGTGCGCAACCTCACCAAGCGCTTCGGCGGCCTTTCGGCGGTGAACGAGGTCTCCACCGCCATCGAGCAGGGCCAGGTGCACGCCATCATCGGCCCCAACGGCGCCGGCAAGACCACTTTCTTCAACCTGATCAGCGGCACCATCCGGCCGACCTCGGGCACCATCGCCTTCCAGGGCCGGGACATCACCGGTTTGCGCGCCGACCAGGTCGCGCGACTGGGCATTTCGCGCACCTTCCAGACGACGGCGCTGTTCGACATGGCCACGGTGTTGGACAACCTGATCGTCGGTCACCGCTTGCGCACCGAGTCCGGCCTCATGGACGTGCTCGCGAACTCGGCGCGGCTGCGGCGCGAGGAGAAGTTGTGCCGCGAAAAGGCGCGCGAGGCGCTGGATTTTGTCGGCCTGTCGCATATCGCCAACCGGATGGCGGGCGATATTTCCCAGGAGGAGCGCAAGCGGGTGGCCTTCGCACTGGCATTGGCCACCGAGCCGCGATTGGTGCTGCTGGACGAACCGGCGGGCGGGGTCAACCCGGAGGAGACCCAGGGTTTGTCGGAACTGATACGCAAGATGGTCCGCCATGGCCTCACGGTCTGCCTGGTGGAACACAAGATGGAAATGATCATGAGCCTGGCCGACCGCATCACCGTGCTGAACTACGGCGAGAAGATCGCCGAGGGCACGCCGGCCCAGATTCGCGCCAACCCGGCCGTCATCGACGCCTACCTGGGGAGCGAGCATGCTGACGTTTGAAAACGTCTCCCAGTGCTACGGCAGTTTTTGCGCGCTGCACGGCGTCAGCCTGCATGCGAACGAAGGCGAACTGGTGGTGCTGCTGGGCGCCAACGGCGCCGGCAAGAGCACGATTTTCCTGACGGCAAGCGGCCTGCCACGGGCCAGCGGCGGCAGCATCCGGTTCCGCAACCAGGAGCTGGTCGGCATGAAGCCGTCGCAGATCGTGGAGCTGGGCGTAGTGCATTGCCCGGAGGGACGCAAGCTCTTTCCGCAGATGTCGGTGCTGCGCAACCTGACGCTCGGCGCCTATGTGCACCGGCGCGACCGGGCCGGCAACCAGCGCATGCTGGACGAAGTCTTCGGCCTGTTCCCGATCCTGGCCGAGTGCCGGGAGCAGCCCGCCGGGTCGCTCAGCGGCGGGCAGCAGCAGATGCTGGCCATCGGCCGCGCCATGATGGGCCGGCCCAAAGCCCTGTTGCTGGACGAACCCTCGCTGGGCCTGGCCCCGCTGGTGGTCAAGCAGGTCTTCGAGGTCATCCAGCGCATCAACCGCAACGGCACCACAGTGCTGCTGGCCGAACAGAACGCCTACGCGGCGCTGAAGATCGCCCATCGCGCCTACGTCATCGAAAGCGGCCGCATCGTGCTCGAAGGCGACCGCGACAGCCTCCTGAACAACCCGGCGGTTCGGAAGGCCTATATCGGCGCCTAGAAGCCGGGTCACTTTTTCACTCACACGGAGACACCATGACTTTCAATTCATCGCTGAAGAAGATCGCACTTGCGGTCGCGGCCACGGCCACCCTGGCCTTGCCGCCGTTGCCGGGACGCGCCGGCTTGCCG
>JAAOZX010000475.1 GCA_012274225.1 Comamonadaceae bacterium
CCCATCGGCGCGGCTCGGCAATGCCGATTCACGAAAGGCGCTTCACTCCCGGCAGCTCGCAGGCGTAGATCGAGTTGCGCAAGTCGGCAATGGCCTCATAACGCGTGTAACTGCGGCGCCAGGCCAGCACCACGCGGCGCACCGGCGGGTCGCCATCGAACGGAATGTACTTAACGAAGGCGTGGTCTTCCATGCGGCGGGACGGGCGGGTCTGCAGCGCCTCCTTCGGCACGGAGAGGCGCGGCACCAGCGTCACGCCCATCCCGGCCGCCACCATGTGCTTGATGGTCTCCAGCGACGAGCCCTCGAAACTCTTGCGAATACCCTCGGCATCGCTGGAGAACCGCGCGAACTCGGGGCAAACCTCCAGCACGTGGTCGCGAAAACAGTGGCCGGCTCCCAGCAGCAGCATGGTTTCGCTTTTCAGCTCCTGCGATGTGACAGTCTTGCGCGCGGCCAGCGGATGGGTGCTCGGCACGGCTGCCAGGAACGCCTCGTCGTACAGCGGGGCGACGGCCAGCCCGGTGTCGGGGAAAGGCTCGGCCATGATCGCGCAGTCGATCTCGCCGGTGCGCAGCATTTCCAGCAACTTCACCGTGAAGTTTTCCTGCAGCATCAGCGGCATCTGCGGTGTCCGGGCGATGGCCTGGCGCACCAGGTCGGGCAGCAGGTAGGGCCCGATGGTGTAGATCACGCCGAGCTTCAGGGGGCCGGCCAACGGGTCCTTCCCGCGCTTGGCGATCTCCTTGATGTTGGCCGCCTGTTCCAATACGCTTTGGGCCTGGCGCACGATTTCCCCGCCCAGGGGCGTCACCGTGACCTCGTTGGCGCTGCGTTCGAACAGCTTGACCTCGAGTTCGTCCTCCAGCTTCTTGATCGCCACCGACAGCGTCGGCTGCGAAACGAAGCAGGCTTCGGCGGCCTTGCCGAAGTGCTTTTCGCGCGCGACCGCTACTATGTATTTCAGTTCAGTGAGGGTCATGCCGGTTCAGGCCTTGAGGAATTCGGATTTTCCTCCCAACCAGCGGGCGACGTGCTTTCGAGCCAGCTCCGGGTGCCGATCCAGCACCAGGGGCGCCAGGTTCCGGGCCCATTCCAGCAATTGGGTGTCGGTGGCCAGGTCGGCAAAGCGCAGTAGCGGCGCGCCGGACTGGCGTGCGCCCAGGAACTCGCCGGGCCCGCGGATGTCCAGGTCGCGCCGCGCGATCTCGAAGCCGTCGCCGGTCTCGACCATTGCCTTCAGCCGCGCGCGGGCCGTTTCTCCCAGCCGGCCGCCGTCGCCGGCCGAGTACAGCAGCACGCAGGCCGACGCCGCCGCGCCGCGGCCCACCCGCCCTCGCAGCTGGTGCAATTGCGACAGGCCGAAGCGCTCGGCGTGCTCGATCACCATCAGGGACGCATTCGCCACGTCCACGCCCACCTCGATCACGGTGGTGGCGACCAGAACCCCCATCTGCCCGCCGGTGAAGAGCTGCATCACGGCCCTCTTTTCCGGCACGGGCATGCGCGAGTGCAGCAGGCCGACCATGACGCCGGGCAGCGCCGCGCTCAGCGCTTCGTGCGTGGCCGTCGCGTTGGTCAGGTCCAGCGCTTCGCTCTCCTCGATCAGCGGGCAGACCCAGTAAACCTGGCGGCCGGCCTCGACCTGGGCGCGGATGCGCTGGGTCACTTCCTCGCGCCGGCTGTCGGCGATCAGCTTGGTCACCACGGGCGTGCGTCCGGGCGGCAACTCGTCGATGGTCGAGACGTCCAGGTCGGCGTAGTAACTCATCGCCAGGGTCCGTGGGATCGGCGTAGCCGACATCATCAACAAATGAGGCTCCATTGCATTTGCTCCCCCTCCGGCACAGCGAAGGACCGGCTTTGCTGCCTCCCCCGTGCGGTGGAGGGCGGGGGTGGGGGTGGGCACATGATCCCCGGCGGCGTCGGCATCATTGGCTTTGCTGCGCAAAGCCAAACGCTGTTCGACGCCGAAGCGGTGCTGTTCGTCGATGATCGCCAGGCCCAGGCGCTTGAACCGGACCTGCTCCTGGATCATCGCGTGGGTGCCCACCACCAGCGCGGCCTCGCCGCTGGCCACCAGCGCCAGCATCTCGCCTCGCTCCTTCTTCTTCTGGCTGCCCGTCAACCACGCGACGCGCAGCCCACGCGGCGCGAGCAGCGGCTCGAGCCACCCGATCAGTTTGCGAAAGTGCTGTTCGGCCAGGATCTCGGTGGGCGCCATCAGCGCGCATTGCCAGCCGGCATCGATCGCGATCGCGGCGGCCAGCGCGGCAACCACGGTCTTGCCCGAGCCCACATCGCCCTGCAGCAGCCGGTGCATGGGCACTGCGCGCGCCAGGTCGCCGGCGATCTCTTCGCTGACGCGATGTTGCGCGCCCGTGAGCCGGAAAGGCAGGACGGCCAGAAGTTGTTCATGCAATCCGCCGGATTGCGCGCGCAGGGCCGGCGAGCGCAATCCGGCGCGCTCGCGCTTGCTTTCCAGTTGCGAAAGCTGCTGGGCCAGCAGCTCTTCGGCCTTCAACCTTTGCCAGGCGGGATGGCTGCGGTCTTCCAAGGCGGCCAGCGGAACCTCGGAGCCGGGCTGGTGCAGGAACGCCAGCGCTTCACGCAGGTTCCAGACGACCGGCCGCAGCGTTTCGCTGACTCCGGGGGGAAAGGTGTCGGACAGATCCGCCCGCGCCAGAGCGCCGAGCACGGCCTTGCGCAGATAGGCCTGGGGCAGGCTCGCGACCGTGGAATAGACCGGCGTGAGCGCCGTCGGCAAGTCGCCGCCGGCCGGCTTGCAGGTCGGATGCACCATCTGCCATCCCAGAAAACCGCCCTTGAGCTCGCCGCGCACGCGCAGACGGTTGCCCACGGCCAGCGACTTTTGCTGCGACGGGTAGAAACTGAAGAAGCGCAGCACGCAGGTGTCGCTGCCGTCGTCCACGGTCACCACCAGTTGCCGGCGCGGCCGGTAAGCGATGTCGCAGGCCGTCACGGTGGCTTCGATCTGCGCGGTGTCGCCTTCCCGGGCATCACGCAGCTTGACGATGCGCGTCTCGTCCTCGTAGCGCAGCGGCAGGTGCAAGGCCAGGTCGATATCGCGCGCGAGGCCCAGCTTCAGCAGGGCTTTTTGCGGCTCGGACAGAGCCTTGGTTTCGGGCATGGGACAATTCTGCCCTGTCAGCCCCCTGTGTCTCACTTGGAACGGGTTTGTCCGGCCCTCCAGCATGCGAAGCTTCACCCTCGGCGATTTCGATTTCGCCCTGCCCCCTGAACTGATCGCCCAGCATCCGGCCGCGGAGCGCAGCGGCTCGCGCCTGCTCGATGGCACCGCGCCGCAACCGGTCGATCGCATCTTTCGCGACCTGCCGTCGCTGATCGCACCGGGCGATCTGCTGGTTTTCAACGACACGCGGGTGGTGAAGGCGCGCCTGTATGGCGAGAAGCCGACCGGGGGCAAGGCCGAACTGCTGATCGAACGCGTGCTGGGCGGCCACGAAGTCGCCGCGCACATGAAGGTGAGCAAGAAGCCGCCAATCGGCACGACGCTCGCAATGCAAGGCGGATTCAGGGCCACCCTGCAAGGGCGCTGGCCCGATGCCGACGGTCCGCTGTTCCGGTTCACGCTCAGCGACGATCCCCATGCCTTGATGGAACGGCATGGCCATGTGCCGCTGCCGCCCTACATCGAGCACGGCGACACGGCCCAGGATGCGGAGCGGTACCAGACCGTCTTCGCCAGCAAGCCGGGTGCGGTGGCGGCGCCGACGGCGGCGCTGCATTTCGACCAGGGATTGCTGGACCTGCTCGAAGCCCGCGGCGTGCATCGCGCCAGCGTGACCCTGCACGTGGGCGCGGGGACCTTCCAGCCGGTGAAGACCGAGAACATCGCCGAGCACACCATGCACAGCGAGTGGTACGACGTGCCCGCCGCCACACAGCAGGCGATTGCCGATGCTCGTGAGCGCGGCGCGAGGGTCGTCGCAGTCGGAACCACCACGGTGCGCACGCTGGAGTCCTGGGCTTCGACCGGGCAGTCCAGTGGCGACACGCGCATCTTCATCACGCCGGGCTTCCGGTTCCGCCAGGTGGACCTGTTGCTGACCAACTTCCACCTGCCGCGCTCGACCCTCCTGATGCTGGTGAGCGCCTTTGCCGGATACGATCGGATCATGGGTTTATACCGCCACGCCATCGCGCAACGTTACCGCTTCTTCAGCTACGGCGACGCCATGCTGCTGGCGCGGGGCGGCCACTGACATGCTCGCGTTCGAGCTGCTTCGCACCGAAGGCGGCGCCCGCCGCGGTCGCCTCATCCTCAACCACGGCGCGGTCGAGACGCCGATCTTCATGCCGGTGGGCACCTATGGCACGGTGAAGGGCGTCACGCCGCGCTCGCTCGAGGAGATGGGTGCGCAGATCATTCTGGGCAACACCTTCCACCTTTGGATGCGCCCCGGGCTGGATGTGGTCAAACAGTTCGGCGGACTGCATCGCTTCGAGAGTTGGGACAAACCCATCCTCACCGATTCCGGCGGCTTCCAGGTCTGGAGCCTGGGCGAAATGCGCAAGATTGCTGAAGAGGGCGTGAAGTTCGCGTCGCCCGTCAACGGCGACAAGCTGTTCCTCACGCCGGAGGTGTCGATGCAGATCCAGACCCTTCTGAACAGCGACATCGTCATGCAGTTCGACGAGTGCACGCCCTACGACACCAAGGGCCATGTCACGACCGAGGCCGAAGCCCGCTTTTCGATGGAACTGAGCCGGCGCTGGGCGGCGCGCTGCAAGACCGAGTTCGCGCGGCTGGAGAATCCGAACGCGCTGTTCGGCATCGTGCAAGGCGGCATGTTCGAGCACCTGCGCGAGGAATCGCTGGCGGCGCTGGTCGAGATGAACTTCCCGGGCTACGCGGTCGGCGGCGTCAGCGTGGGCGAGCCCAAGGAGGAGATGCTGCGGATCATGGCGCACACCCCGCACCGGCTCCCGGCCGGCAAGCCGCGCTACCTGATGGGCGTGGGCACGCCCGAGGATTTGGTCGAAGGCGTGGCGCAGGGCGTCGACATGTTTGATTGCGTCATGCCCACCCGCAACGCGCGCAACGGCCATCTGTTCACGCGCTTCGGCGACCTGAAGATCCGCAACGCCCGCCACCGCATCGACGAGCGGCCACTGGATGAAAGCTGCAGCTGCTACGCCTGCCGGGGAGAGGCCGGGGCCGACGGTAGCGTGACGGGCGGATTCTCGCGCGCCTATCTGCACCATCTGGAGCGCTGCGGCGAAATGCTGGCACCGATGTTGGCCAGCATCCACAACCTGCACTACTACCTGAACCTGATGCGCGAGGTCCGCCAGGCACTGGACGCGGGCCGGTTCGCGGCCTTCGTGCAGCAGTTCAAACAGGACCGCGCGCGCGGCGTTTGACGGTCAACCCGGGTACGGGGTCGCGGCGCGAAGCTCACGCGGACAGCAGTTGTGCCACGTGGCTGCGCAGGACTTCCGGCTGCACCTGGGCCGGTGCCACGGCCGTGCCCACATTCAAACCCACCCGGCTGAACAGGCCGCGCCGGAACGGCCGCACCATCGCATCACCCCGCTCGATCCGGCTGAAGAAGGAACCCCAGAGGTTGGTGAGTGCCATCGGGATCACCGGCACCGGCTGGCGCTCCAGGATCTTCATGATGCCGCCCTTGAACTCCTGCAATGTGCCATCGCGCGTAATGCCGCCTTCAGGAAAGAGCGCCAGCAGGTCGCCTTCGGCAAGCACCTTGGCCGCGGCGTCGAAAGCGGCCTCATAAGCGGCCGGGTCCTCCTGGCGAGGCGCGATCGGGATCGCCTTGGCCAGCTTGAACAGCCAGCCGAGCATCGGCACCCTGAAGATGCGATGGTCCATGACGAAGTAGATCGGCCGCGGGCTCGCTGCCATCAGCAGCACGGCGTCGACGTAACTCACGTGGTTGCACACCAGCACCGCGGCACCGGCGAGCGGAATGTTCTCGTCGCCCGTGACCCGGAACCGGTAGACGAAGCGCGAGGCCACCCAGGCGATGAAGCGCAGCAGGTATTCAGGAACCAGCATGAAGATGTAGAACGCGACCACCGCATTGGCCAGGCCCACCAGGCCGAAGATCTGCGGGATGGTCATGTCGAGCTTGAGCAGCACGCCGGCGATGACCGAGCTGGCGATCATGAACAGCGCATTGAGGATGTTGTTGGCCGCGATGATGCGGGCCCGATGGGTCGGCTGGCTGCGCAGCTGGATCAACGCATACATGGGCACGCTGTACAGGCCGGCGAACAGGCTGAGCAGCGCCAGGTCGGCCATCACCCGCCAGTGCGCCGGCACCGCGATGAATTCCGCCAAGGTGAAAGCCGCACCCGCGAGCGTCCCAGTCTGCGGCGCCAGTCCCCGCGCTGCGAAGTACAGATCGATTGCGAACACGCTCATGCCGATCGCGCCCAACGGCACCAGGCCGATCTCCACATGCCGGCGCGACAGCACCTCGCAGAGCAGTGAGCCGATGCCGATTCCGACGGAGAACACCACCAGCAGCAGCGAGGCCACCTGCTCGTTGCCGTGCAGCACCTCCTTGGCGAAGCTGGGGAACTGGCTCAGGAACACGGCGCCGAAGAACCACATCCAGCTGATGCCCAGCAGCGAACGGAACACCACCAGGTTGCCGTGCGCCAGCTTCAGATTGCGCCAGGTCTCGCTGACGGGATTGAAGTTGATCTTCAGGCCGGGATCGGTGGCCGGCGCGGACGGGATGAACTGCGCCACGGTGCGGCCGGCCAACGCCAGCAACACGCAGGCAATCGCGACGTCGCGGCGGCCCACTTCAGGAATCGCCACCAGGAGGCCACCGACCACGTTGCCCAGGAGGATTGCCACGAAGGTGCCCATTTCCACCATGCCGTTGCCGCCGGTCAGCTCGCGCTCGTCCAGCACTTGCGGCAGGTAGGCGAATTTCACCGGACCGAACAGCGTGGAGTGCAGGCCCATGAGGAAGGTGCACAGCAACAGCGCAGCGACGCTGCCGCCCAGGAATCCATAGGCCGCGATCAGCATGATCGCGATCTCCAGATTCTTCACCAGCCGGATCATGCGGGTCTTGTCGAACTTGTCGGTCAGCTGGCCGCTGGTGGCCGAGAACAGCAGGAACGGCAGGATGAACAGCGCCCCGATCACCAGCCCGGCCATGGTCGGCGGCATCCAGGTGATCTCCAGTTGGTAGGTCACCATCACGGTGAACGCGAACTTGAAGAGGTTGTCGTTGGCGGCGCCCGAGAACTGAGTCCAGAAGAACGGCGCGAAGCGGCGCTGCCCGAGCAGGGCGAACTGGTTGGGATGGGCGTGCTCCGACACAGGGGCCGTCATGTCGACGCTGGTGGTGCTCATGGCAGTGTCCTCGAGTTCAATGCGGAATCAACGGTTGTCCCGGCAGATGGGGACGCGTCCAATCCGGATTCTGCCCGGCATGGGCCGCTGCGAACGGCCCAGTGCGCCGATTGCCGCGATCACCGGCCACGCGGCGAGCGCGGCGACAACGTGTTTGAGCGTGTGGCCCGAGACGATCTGGCCGCTCAGCTGGTAGACCGACTGGTCGTTCAACTCCAGCAGCTTGGCCGACGCATAAGCCAGGATCACCATGCTCCAGCGGATGTCCAGCGCGCCATAGCGCGGACGCAGCGCCGCCAGCCAGGCGATGAGTGCCATCCCGCCGAATTGCAGCAGCGCCCAAGGCAGGACGTTGCCTGTGGCGAACGCAACATGCGCGCAATACGGCCCGAGCGCCAGCGCCGCCAATCCCAGCGCGGCGCCGCCCCGCTCGCTCACCCGACCGGCGGACGCCAGACCGAGCAGGCCGGCAAAGGCGAAGGCCATGCCGCAGCGGTCAATCGCCAGGCCGGCATCGTCGGGATACCCGTGATACCGGCTCGACGCCCCGGCCGTCAGCACCAATCCGGTGAAGAACAACACCGCCATCGCGCGCTGCACGTTGCTCAGGCTGCGCGCCGGCAACATGACCAGCGCCGCGCCGCCGGCAATGCCCGCCAATGCGAAGGCCGCGTTGGAAAGCACGTCCATGGCAAATGGCAGGCCCCATAGCACGCGCTGGTCGGCGAACCCGTGATAGCCGGGAGGCTGCGCCACGGGCGGCGCGAACAGCGCCGGCACCGCCAGGCCCAGGCAGGCCAGCAGCAGCAGGAGTTCAGCCTTGGTCATTCTCGATCGCATCGTCGCTCCCCTTGGGTTTGTGAAGGCGATGCGGAGTGTGCGGATCCGGCGCCGCTTCAAGTACCGGATTTGACGAAAATCGCGGAAACGATGACCATCCGGTATCGTTTTGCGATACTTTCGACCATGAGCACCACTGCCGATCTCGTGCTGGCCCTGAAAAAGGAACTCAAGTCCGCCCAGATGACGTATGCCGACCTGGCGCGCTCGCTGGGCATGGCCGAATCCAGCGTCAAGCGGATGCTGGCCAAGGGCGACATGCCGCTGTCGCGCATCGACAGCATCTGCCGGGCTTTGAGGCTGGATTTCGCGGAGCTCGCACGCCGCGTCGCCGACAACCAGCCGCTGGTCAAGGAATTGACGCAGCAACAGGAAAGGGCGGTGGTGGCGGACAAGAAGCTGCTGCTGTGCGCCATCTGCGTCCTGAGCCAATGGACGCTGGAGCAGGTGACCAGTCATTACCGGCTGAGCGAGGCGGAGTGCATCAGGTATTTCGTCCAGCTTGATCGGCTCGGCATCATCGAGCTGCGCCCGCTCAATCGCTACCGGCTCAAGCTGGCCAAGACCTTTCGCTGGCGACCGCACGGCGCGGTGATGAACTACTTTCGCGAGAACGTGCTGCTGGACTACTTTGCCGGTGGTTTCGATCGCGGCGCCGAAGGCATCCTGCTGGTCCACGGCTCGGTCAGCCGCAGCCTGGCACTGTCGTTTTTCGAGCGGATGCAAAAGGTGGCGCAGGACTTCGCCCAGCAGCACCAGGCCGACCAAAGGCTGCCCGAGAAGGATCGGGAGGGCTATACCCTGCTGCTGGCCATGCGCAGTTGGGAATTCGAAGTGTTCACGGCTTTGCGCCGGTGAGCGCGCGCCTAGGGAAGCTCTGAATAAGTGCTGCCACGCGCGCTCGCGACAAAAACGGGATGATTTGTCCGCCAACGTTTCGCAGCCGGTGCTGGACGCACCGGCCAGGAACTTGGTGGGCAAAGGGCCCGTTTTAGTCCGAGCCCGAAGGGACGGCGCTTTGCCGGGCGATCTCCGTTGTTACCAGACCAGGCAAGCCGTCCAGGCTTGCCTTGGGTCTGGCGCCTAGGATCTCATCCCGGAAAAGCACCGTCGCGCGCGGCATGACTTGTTCAGAGCTTCCCTAGTACAGAGTGCCGGGCCCGGTCTGCAGCACCCGTTCGGGCACCGGGGGCTCGCTCTGCTGGAAATCGGTGGTGTCCTGCGCCACGCTGTCACGCTCCATGCTCTGGGTGACACGCGCCAGGCTGGGCTCGCGATGGGGACGCTGCAGCAGCAGCTTGAATCGCGCCCGCAGCAGGTTGCGGGTGCGAATCCAGTAGTCGGCGCGCTTGGTCTGGCGGGCCCGCTTTTCCGGTGAAAGGGCGGTGGCCGCCAGCTTTTCCTCGGAATCGACCGGCATGATCAGCCAGCCGGAGGGACCGGGCTTGGCGTCGAAATGGGCCCACAGCGCCTCATAACTGGCGAAGATGCGCTCGCCCGCCGCACGATAGCGCGGGTTCCATCGATACGACCAGCCGTGCAACCGATGGGCTGCCGGGTCGAGGCCGATCAGGCGCAGCCCCCAATGCCGCGCCAGCTCCTGCGCCACGCTCACCAGCAAGACGGCCGGCTTCCAGCCTTGCAGGGCCTGGGCAATCTCGGTAGGGCTGATGCGCTGGACGTTGTTGCGCTGGCCACGCACCCCGCCGATCACCAGGCAACCGACGCCGTCGACCCGGAACCGGCTGAAGCAAAGCACGCCGACCTCCACCGGCTGCGGTTTGTGCTGAACATCGGCCGAGCGTCGCAGGCTCAGCGTCAGCAGCATTTCGCCCTCCGGGCTTTGCGGCGGCGCATGTTCCAGTTGCAGCCGCAGGAAGTCATACCCGCGCGGCGGCGCCAGCTCGGCCAGCACCACCGGCTCGCCGGCGATTAGTTGCGCAAAGGCTTCCGGCTGGAATGCCGTCTCCAGCCAGTCGGCGTGCTCGATGAGCTGAACCACGCGTTCGGCAAAGCCGGTGTCGCCCCGCACCGAGGGCCGGATGGCGCGCAGGTATTCGCCGGGGAGGTCACGCAGGATCTCCCGGGAGTGAAGTTCGAAGACCACCATCATCCAGCGGCGCAATGCCCTGCCGTGCCACAGCGTCGCGCGCAAGGCCCGCCATGCCAGCCGGGCGCGCGACGTGCCGCCGCCCTCGGCGCCCGGCTGCAGCGCCCAGCGAAAGGCCTCCCAGGTTCCCGGCACTCGTGCCGCGACGCCCTTGGTCATGATCGAAACACGGTCAGCACCCCCGTGTAGCCGTAGAGATGATGGCGGGCGATTTCGCCACCGGCAAAGAAGCCGACCAACGGCACATCGCCCAATGCCCGGCGCACGATCTGCAGTTCGGCGCTGGGGCCGCCGAAGTGTGGGCCGCCCCGTCCGGCGCAGCTGACGTACACCGCGCCGGCAATGCGGCCCGGCGAGCCGGGGACAGCGCCGGCCTTCGGCGACACGGGCGCGGCCGCCACCGGCAAGGCCACTTCCTGGGATTCCAGCTCCTCGCGGATCTCGGCGCAGATGCGCATCAGGTCTGCGCGAGCCGCCTGCGGGTCGCGCCGGCAGAACGCCATGCGCATCCCGACCTCGACCGGGTGCGCAACGGCCACCGCATTGCGGCCGGGATCGAGGCCGATGATGTGACGCACCACCACATCGGCGCCGAAATTTCCGGTCCGGCCCACCGCATCGGCGCCGGCTTCGGTCAAGCCCACCAGGGTTGCGCGCAGGGCGGTCATCGCGGCCTGCGGCTGGTCCAGCGAGATACCGGTGTCGCGCAGCAGCACGTCGAGCGCCGGCTCGCCGTCCAACTCGATGATCACGTTGGATTGGGCCTGGGTGATCATCCTTTGCGGCGCCACCGGCTGGCAGCCTTGTGTCACCCGCGACACCAGCGCCACATCGGCGCCGAAAGCCACACCCGACAGGCCGCCGCGAAAGACTCCGCCGGCCCCGCCCTGGCCCTTGATGTTGCCGTTGCCGCCGATGGCGAACTGCACTGCGTCGGCGCGGCTGGACGCCAGCCCGCCGAACAGGTAGCCGGTGGCCGTGCGTTGCGCCATCTCGGCGATCAGTTCGGCGA
>JAAOZX010000476.1 GCA_012274225.1 Comamonadaceae bacterium
AGTGGCCGCCGGCGCGCGATGCCCGGGTCGAGTTGCCTGACGGCCCCTGCCGCCGCGTTGCGCGGATTGACGAAGGTCTTCTCGCCCTTGGCGCCCTTGGCGATCTTCTCGCGCTGCATTTCGTTGAGCTTTTCGAAGTCGTCGCGCCGCATATAGACCTCGCCGCGCACCTCGAGCACCGTCGGCGCATCCTTTGGCAAGCGCAGCGGAATCTGCCCGATGGTGCGGATGTTCTGCGTCACGTCCTCACCGATCTCGCCGTCGCCGCGGGTGGCGGCCTGCACCAGCACGCCTTGCTCATAACGCAGGCTCAGGGCCAGCCCGTCGAACTTGAGTTCGGCCACGTACTCGACTGGGGGCCCGGATTCGGCCAACCCCAGCTCGCGCCGCACCCGGGCGTCGAAGCTGCGCGCGCCGCTCGCCTCGATGTCGGTTTCGGTACGGATCGACAGCATCGGCACCTTGTGGCGCACCTTGGCGAATCCCTCCAGCACCTTGCCACCGACGCGCCGGGTCGGCGAGTCGGGCGTTGCCAGCTCGGGATGGGCGGCCTCCAGTTCCTGCAGCTCGCGAAACAGCCTGTCGTATTCCGCATCGGGGATTTCCGGCGCGTCCAGCACGTAATAGCGGTGCGCGTGGTGATGCAGCAGTTCGCGCAGCGCGTCGACGCGCTCCTGAATGTGGGGTTTGGCAGGCGTCATGAAGTGGCTGCTGGGCAGCGCCGCGCTACGAGAACAATCGGCGGGCCAGCGGGGACCCGGCTGCGAGGTCGCGCGACTCGAGCGTGTCGTAAAGGTTTTCCAGGTCGGCACCGATCACGTCCAGCGCTTCATCGCGGATGATCTGGCCGTTGTCGTCGGTGATGACGCCGTCCATCGCCGCCGCCAGGGCTGCGGCCACCTCGCGCATCCGCGCGAACGGCTGTTCGCCGCGATCGACCTGCGGCACGTCCAGGCTGAGCGTGAGTTCGCGCAGGGCCGACTGGGCCGGATCGTCGGCCAGCGCGGCCTGGGTGTCGAACGACAGCCCCATCAATGGCGGCGTGCCCGGCACATCCGCCGGCAACACCATCCGCCCGGGTATCGCTCCGGCGGTGAAGCCCAGGCGCGAGGCGTTCTGCTGCACATAGCCCGGGCTCCATGCGGCATTGCTGGCGCGCAGCGTGAAGCCGAGCTGGGCGTCGTGGCCGCTGGCGAACTGGTCCAGCTCGCGCGCCCGCGCCACCTCGTCGAGCATTTCGGGGAAATCCGGCGAGCCGTTGATGGCGTCGGCAAAGGCCTGGGTCTTGACAACGAATTCGGAATACTCGATTTCGTTGAGCGGCCCGGTGCGGCTGGCCAATTGCACACCGGCCTGGAAAGCGCTGTAGCGGTGTCCCGGCTGCGGCGCTTCCCACTGCTGCGTGGCGTCGTTCCAGCCCTCGATCGCGAACGGTTTGCTGCCGGCGCGCCGGGTCGGCGGCAGCGCCGCCAGCGCGGCGTCACCGGAGACCGGCCCTTCCAGCGCGATGGCGGCCAGCACGTCGATCAGGGCATCGAGTCCCGGCTTGCGCTCGGCCGCCGGCGGCGGCATCGGCGGCACCAGGCTGGTGTCGAAGTGTGGGTCCTGACGCTCGCCGGTGGCCAGCGGACCGGCCGGTGCCGCGCCCACTGGCTGGCGCGGCGTGTTGCGACGCGAGGTCCAGGCGTTGTAGGCCACCAGCAGCGCCAGCACCAGCGCGCCCAGGATCGCGACGCCGACGCTGAAGCTGCTCAAGCGGCCTCCGGACGTGACGGTGACGCACACGACGTCGATTTCATGCGGCCTCCGCCATCGAGACGGCCGACTCCATGTCCACCGCCACGATGCGCGAAACGCCCTGCTCCTGCATGGTGACGCCGATCAGTTGCTCGGCCATCTCCATGGCGATCTTGTTGTGGCTGATGAAGAGGAACTGGGTTTCCCGGCTCATGCTGATCACCAGCTTGGCGTAGCGCTCGGTATTGGCGTCGTCCAGCGGCGCGTCGACCTCGTCCAGCAGGCAGAAGGGCGCCGGGTTGAGCTGGAAGATCGCGAACACCAGCGCGATCGCGGTGAGCGCCTTCTCGCCTCCCGACAGCAGATGGATGGTCTGGTTCTTCTTGCCGGGCGGCTGGGCCAGCACCTGGACCCCGGAATCGAGGATCTCGTCGCCGGTCATCACCAGCCGGGCGTTGCCGCCGCCGAACAGCTCGGGGAACATCTTGCCGAAGTGCTCGTTGACGGTGTTGAAGGTACCGGCCAGCAGCTCGCGGGTCTCGCCGTCGATCTTGCGGATCGCGTCCTCCAGCGTGGTGATCGCTTCGTTCAGGTCGGCCGACTGCGCATCCAGGAACTGCTTGCGCTCGCGGGCCGTGGTCAGTTCTTCCAGCGCCGCAAGGTTCACGGCGCCCAGCGCGGCGATCTCGCGATGCAGCCGTTCGATCTCGTTCTGCATGCCGGCCAGCCGGACATTGCCCTGCCGGATCGATGCTTCCAAGGCTTCCAGGTCGGCCTGGGCATCGGTGAGCAACTGGCTGTATTGCTCGAAGCCCAGGCGGGCGGCCTGTTCCTTGAGCTGGAAATCGGTGATGCGCTGACGCAGCGGATCGAGCTCGCGTTCGAGCTGCAGTCGCCGCTCGTCGCTGGCGCGCAGGCGGGCGGTGAGGTCGTCGTATTCGCTGCGCTTGGCGCCCAGGCTCTGTTCCCGCTCCAGTTTCAGCGCCAGTGCGCTTTGCAGGCCGGCCTGTGCCGCCGCGTCGGTCAGGCGCGCCAGCTCCTCGCGGGCCCGCTCTTCTTCACCGGTGATCGACGCGGCCTGCTGGGAGGCGGTCTCGATGGATCGCTGCAGCTCCGCCTTGCGTGCTTCGACCGAGCGCTGGGCGAATTGCGCCTCCTGCGCCTGGCGCTCCAGGCTGCGTTGCTGCTCACGGCATTCGGCCAGTCGCCGCTCGGCATCGATCACCTGGTCGCCGAGCTGGGCGTGGCGCTCCTGGCTGTCGGCCAGTTGCATGTCCAGTTCCTCGAAGCGGCCTTCGGCCGTGACCCGCCGTTCCTGCAGTTCTTCCAGCAACGCCTCGACTTCGGCCAGGTCGGCCGCGATCTGTTCGCCGCGGGCCCGGGTCTGCTCGGCCAACTGGGTCAGCCTCAGGGTTTCGACCTGCAGCTCGTGCGAGCGGCTCTGGGTGTCCGCCGCTTCGCGCCGGGCGCCCACCAGGCGCTGCGACGCATCGGTGAACGCCGCCTCGGCCCGCACCAGCGCCGAGCGCGCTTCTTCGGCCATCAGCGCCTGGGCCCGCAATTGCTTTTCCAGGTTCTCGATTTCCTGCTGGCGCGCCAGCAGGCCGGCCTGCTCGGAGTCTTGCGCATAGAAGCTGACGCTGTGCGAGGTGACCGCATGGCCGCTCGCGACATAGATGGCTTCACCCGGCTGCAGCTTGGCGCGGGCAGCCAGTGCTTCGTCGAAGCTGCCAGCGGTGTAGCAACCGTGCAGCCATTCGGCCAGCAACGCCTTCTGACCGGCGTCGTTCAGCCGTAGCAGGTCGGCCAGCCGCGGCAAGGAAGAGGCTGGCTCGGGCGCCCCGGCCTGCGGCGGACTGTAAAAGGCCAGCTTGGCCGGCGGCGCGTCGCCGGCGAACGCGCGCACCATGTCCAGGCGCGAGATCTCCAGCGAATTCATGCGCTCGCGCAGCGCCGATTCCAGCGCGCTCTCCCAGCCCTGCTGGATGTGGATGCGGCTCCACAGGCCCTGCAGACCGTCCAGGCCATGCTTGGCCAGCCAGGGCTTGAGCTTGCCGTCGGTGCGAACCTTCTCCTGCAACGCCTTGAGCGCTTCCATCCGGGCCGACAGGTCGGCCTGCTTGTGACTCTCGCTGTTGGCGGCCTGCTGGCGCGAGCGGCGGTCTTCGTCGAGCTGAGGCACCTGTTCCTGCAACTCGTGCAGGCGTCCATCGGCCGTTTCGGCGGCTTCCTGGGCCGCGGCGAGCTGGGTCTGGATCTCGGTCAGGCGCACCTCGTCCGGGGCCGCCAGTGCGCTGCGGTCGGCGGCCAGCCGCTCGCGCCGCTGGCCCAGTTGCCGCGCCTGTTCCTCGATGTTGCGCTGGTCGGCCGCCAGCACCTGGATCTGTTGCTGGACCTGCGCCACCTGAGCGGCCTGCTCGGTGGCGCGGGCCTGAGCCTGACGCAGGCCTTCTTCGAGGTCGGGGAGCTGCTGGGCCTGGTCCTCGACCTGGGCCGCCAGCAAAACCGCCTGTTCTTCCGCCGCCAAGCCCTGCTCGGCCAGCGATTCGGTCTCCGCCAGGGCCTCATCCTTGCGGGCGGCCCACTGGGACGTCTGCTCTTTCAGCTGAATCAGTCGCTGCTCGACGCGCTGCCGGCCTTCCACCACGAAGCGGATTTCGGCTTCGAGCCGGCCGACTTCGGCACTGGCTTCGTAGAGCTGGCCCTGGGCCTGGTTGACCTGGTCGCCAGCCGCATAGTGGGCCTGCCGGATGGTCTCCAGGTCGCTCTCGACCCGGCGCAGGTCGGCCACCCGCGACTCCAGGTCGTTCACCGACTTTTCGGCGTCGGCCTTGACCTTGGCCTGGTCGGCTTCGCTCTCGGCGCGCCTGAGGAACCACAATTGCTGCTGCTTGAGCGTCGCGTCGGCCTGCAGCGCGTTGTATTGCTGCGCCACTTCCGCCTGCTTTTCCAGCTTGTCGAGGTTCGCGTTCAGCTCGCGCAGGATGTCCTCGACCCGGGTCAGGTTCTCGCGGGTGTCGCCCAGGCGGGTCTCGGTCTCGCGCCGGCGTTCCTTGTACTTGGACACCCCGGCGGCCTCTTCCAGGAACAATCGCAGTTCCTCGGGCTTGGATTCGATGATGCGGCTGATCGTGCCCTGGCCGATGATGGCGTAGGCGCGCGGGCCCAGGCCGGTGCCCAGGAACACGTCCTGCACGTCGCGCCGGCGCACCGGCTGGTTGTTGATGTAGTAACTGGAGGTGCCGTCCCGTGTGAGCACGCGTTTCACGGCGATTTCCGCGAACTGCGACCACTGGCCGCCGGCGCGGTGGTCGGCGTTGTCGAATACCAACTCGACCGACGCGCGCGAGGCGGGCTTGCGGCTGTTGGTGCCATTGAAGATCACGTCCTGCATGGACTCGCCGCGCAGCTCGCTGGCGCGCGATTCGCCGAGCACCCAGCGCACCGCATCCATGATGTTGGACTTGCCGCAGCCGTTGGGGCCGACCACCCCCACCAATTGGCCCGGCAGCAGGAAATTGGTGGGTTCCGCGAACGATTTGAAACCTGACAGCTTGATGGAATTGAGACGCACGGCCCAGCCTGGTGACGCTGACGAAAAGGGAAGCGCCGGCGAGGCCGGCGACAGTGGCACGGATGATACCGTGCTGACGTCGGGCGGTCCGGCCGCGGACGGGCCCGGCCGATCCGTTGCGGCGAAGCTGGGCCTTCCGGTGCTCTGGCAGCCCGCGGCGAAACCATGAGTGGGCCCCACGGGACCGATAATCGGCCCCATGAATCCTCTGTTGTCACGCCTGAAGCCCTACCCGTTCGAGCGCCTGCGGCAACTCTGCGCCGATGTCACGCCAAGCCCGGCGCACCGCGCCATCAGCCTGGGCATTGGCGAGCCCAAGCACCCGACCCCCGAATTCATCAAGCAGGCGATGGCTGGCGCCCTCCAGGGCCTCGCAGCCTATCCGGCGACAGCCGGCGAGCCGCGGCTGCGCGAGGCCTTTGCCGGCTGGCTGCAGCGCCGCTACGGGCTGGCAGTCGACGCCGCCACCCAGGTACTGCCCGTCAACGGCTCACGAGAGGCGTTGTTCGCCCTGGCCCAGACCGTGATCGACCGCGCCCCGGGCGCCGTGGTGGTCTGTCCCAATCCTTTCTACCAGGTCTACGAGGGCGCGGCGATCCTGTCCGGGGCGCAGCCGCACTACGTAGCCGCTGATCCAGCCCGGAATTTCGCCGTGGACTGGGACAGCGTGCCGGCCGACGTCTGGGAGCGCACGCAGTTGCTGTACGTCTGCTCGCCCGGCAACCCGACCGGCGCCGTGATGCCGCTGGACGAGTGGCGCAGGCTGTTCGAGCTTTCCGACCGCCACGGCTTCGTCATTGCCTCCGACGAGTGTTACAGCGAGATCTATTTCACCGGCGAGCCGCCCCTGGGCGGGCTGGAAGCGTCGGTGCGCCTGGGCCGCAAGGATTTCCGCAACCTGGTGTCCCTCACCAGCCTGTCCAAGCGCAGCAACGTTCCCGGCATGCGCAGCGGCTTCGTGGCCGGTGACGCGGAGATCCTCAAGCAGTTCCTGCTGTATCGCACCTACCACGGCAGCGCGATGAACCCGGTGGTGCAGCAAGCCAGCATCGCCGCCTGGGGCGACGAGCAGCACGTGATCGAGAACCGGGCGCTTTACCGCGCCAAGTTCGAGCAGGTCATGCCGATGCTCAGCCCGGTGCTGGACGTGAAATTGCCCGACGCCGGCTTCTATCTCTGGGCCGGCGTAGGGGGTAGCGACACCGATTTCGCGCGCGAACTGCTGGCTCAATACAATGTCACCGTGCTGCCCGGCAGCTTCATCGGCCGCGGCGGCGGGGAAAGCAATCCCGGCGCCGGCCGCATCCGCATGGCCCTGGTCGCCCAGACCGCCGAATGCGTGGAAGCCGCGCAGCGCATCGTCCAATTCGTCCAGTCCAGAACCAAGAAATAAATGAGCCAGCCGCTGCAGCAGATCATCGACAACGCGTGGGAGAACCGCGCCAACCTTTCCGCCCGCTCGGCCCCGCAGGAGGTGGCGCAGGCCGTGGAGCACGTCATCGAGGAAATGAACCACGGGCGCCTGCGCGTCGCCACCCGGCAAGGCGTCGGCCAGTGGACAGTGCACCAGTGGATCAAGAAAGCGGTGCTGCTGTCCTTTCGCCTGAAGGAAAACGAGGTGATGCGCAGCGGCGACCTCGCCTTCTACGACAAGGTGTCCACCAGGTTCGCCAGCATGAGCGGAGAGGAACTGGCGGCCAGCGGCGTTCGCGTCGTGCCGCCCGCTGTCGCGCGGCGCGGCAGCTTCATCGCCAGGGGCGCCATCCTGATGCCCAGCTTCGTCAACATCGGCGCCTATGTCGACGAGGGCACCATGGTCGACACCTGGGCCACCGTCGGCTCCTGCGCCCAGGTGGGCAAGAACGTGCACCTGTCCGGCGGAGTGGGCCTGGGCGGGGTGCTGGAGCCGCTGCAGGCCAATCCGACCATCATCGAGGACAACTGCTTCATCGGCGCGCGGTCGGAGGTGGTGGAAGGCGTGATCGTCGAGGAGAACTCGGTGATCTCCATGGGCGTGTACATCGGCCAGAGCACCAAGATCTACGACCGTGCCACCGGCACTGTGACCTACGGACGAATCCCGGCCGGATCGGTGGTGGTCTCGGGCAACCTGCCCAGCGCCGACGGCAAGTACAGCCTGTACTGCGCGGTGATCGTCAAGCGCGTCGACGCGCAGACCCGCGCCAAGACCAGCCTGAACGACCTGTTGCGCGATTGACCCTGGTGGTATTGAATAGCCGAAAGAGCGCCGGGCCGCCCGGAGCTTTCTTTTGCCGATTACAGGAAGTCTTGTGAAGCGCAGCGGAACAAGACTGATGACGAAGGAGCTGTTATGGGGACGATGGAGCGAATCCTGAAGCTGATGGCTGAGAAGAAGGCCTCGGACGTATACCTGTCCGCGCATTCGCCCGCGCTCATCAAGATCAACGGCCAGTGCCTGCCGATCAACAACCAGTTGCTGCCGCCCGACGCCCCGAAGGCGCTGCTGGCTGAAGTGCTGCCTGCCAGCCGGATGGAGGAACTGGAGAGCACCGGCGAATTGAACATGGCCCATGCGATCGAGGGCGTGGGCAATTTCCGGATTTCCGGCATGCGCCAGCGCGGCACTTATGCCGCGGTGATCCGCTACATCACCACCGACATCCCGGCGCTGGGCACGCTGTCGGTGCCGATGGTGCTGGCCGACCTGATCATGGAAAAGCGCGGCCTGTTCCTGATGGTGGGTGCCACCGGCTGCGGCAAGAGCACGACGCTGGCGTCGATGATGGATCATCGCAACGAGCAGGTGTCGGGCCACATCCTCACCATCGAGGACCCGGTCGAGTTCCTGTTCCGCAACAAGAAATCGGTGGTCAACCAGCGCGAGGTCGGCAGCGACACCGAGTCGATGCAGACCGCCCTCAAGAATGCCCTGCGCCAGGCGCCCGACGTGATCCTGATCGGCGAAATCCGCGACCGCGAAACCATGTCGGCCGCCATCGCCTACGCCCAGTCCGGCCACCTGTGCCTGGCCACCATGCATGCCAACAACAGCTACCAGGCGCTCAACCGGATCCTGAGCTTCTACCCGGTCGAAGTGCGGCCGACCATGCTCGGCGACCTGGCCGCGGCGCTCAAGGCGATCGTGTCGCAGCGCCTGCTGCGCACCGTGCACGGCAGCCGGACACCGGCGGTGGAAGTGCTGCTGAACACCAAGCTGGTTTCCGAGTTGATCGAAAAGGGCGACTTCTCGGGCGTCAAGGAGGCCATGGAACAGTCGATGGCCGAGGGCTCTCAGACTTTCGAGCAGGACATCGCCCGGCTGATCATGGAGGGCATCGTCGACAAGAAGGAAGGCCTCTCCAACGCCGATTCGCCCACCAACCTGCAATGGCGGCTGCAGAACGATTTCACCGGCAAGGACCGCGAGCGCGAGGAAGAAGGCGCTTCGGA
>JAAOZX010000477.1 GCA_012274225.1 Comamonadaceae bacterium
AGCCAGGCGCCGTCGTCGTAGGTGGCACGGCGATACCACTGGCCGTCCCAGGCCTCGCGCTCCAGCGCCTCGCGCAGCGACAGCGCGTGCGCGCGCCAGTGCGCCGCCCGAGCGGCATCGCGGCTTTCGGCCAGCGGTGCGAACACGGTGATCGTCGCCAGCAGCAGCCAGCCAAGCCAGACGCTTTCGCCCTGGCCGCCTTCGCCGACGCGGTTCATGCCGTCGTTCCAGTCGCCGGTGCCGATCAGCGGCAGCCCAAGGCGACCGGTGAGCGCCAGGCACTGGTCCAATCCGCGCGCGCAGTGTTCGAACAGGCTGGCCGGCTGGTCGGCGGCCATCGGCTGGAAGAAGGCATCGTGTTCACCGGGCGCCAGCGGCGGTCCGTCGAGAAACGGCACGACCTCGTCGAGCACCGCCGTGTCGCCCGAGCTGGCGACATAGTTCGCCGCCGCGTAGGCCAGCCACACCCGGTCATCGGAGATCCGCGTGCGAACCCCCTGCCCGGTATGGGGCAGCCACCAATGCTGCACGTCGCCCGGGACGAACTGCCGCCCGGCCGCGCGCAGCAGGTGCGCCCGGGTCTGTTGCGGCAAGGCGAAGACCAGGGCCATGCCGTCCTGCAGCTGGTCGCGAAACCCGTACGCTCCACTGGCCTGGTAGAAAGCCGAGCGGGCCCAGATGCGGCAGGCCAGCGTCTGGTACAGCAACCAGCCATTGAGCAGGATGTCCATGGCCCGGTCCGGCGTCTTCACCTGCACGGCGCCGAGCAGCGCCTGCCAGTGATCCCTCACTTGCGCGAGCACGGCATCGAGGTCAGCCTGGCGGTAGCGCGTCACGAGCTCGCGCGCCTTTTCCGCCGACTCGCACTGGCCGAGGAAGAAGACCACTTCGGTGCTCTCGCCGGCAGCCAACTCCACCACGCGCTGCAACGCCGCGCAGGGATCGAGGCCGGCGCCGATGGCCCCGGACAGCGCCGCTTTGCCGGCCAGCGCCGCGGGCGCCGCCGGTCCGCCGTTGCGGCCGAGGAACTCGCCGCGGTCAGCGGTGAAGGCCTGGGGCTTGCCGCCCAGGTCCGCAAAAGCGACACGGCCGGGAAACGCCACGCTCCAGGGATTGCAGGCCAGCAGCGCCCCGGTGGCCGCATCGATCTCGGTCGCGATGAACGGGCCGCTGACGCCGCGCGAAGCGCCGAGCACCCATTCCGCAAACGCCGTGACCGACAGGCGGCGCGGCGCGCCCGAGACGTTGTGCAACGTCAGGCGCGATATCTTGACCGGATCGTCCAGCGGCACGTATTGCAGCAGGTCGAGCGCGATGCCATGGGCCTGGTGTTCGAAGCGGCTGTAGCCATGCCCATGGCGCGCGGTGTAGCGGCCGCCATCGCGCACCGGCTGCGCGGTGGCGGTCCAGACTTCGCCGCTGGCTTCGTCGCGAACGTAGAGGGCTTCGCCGGCCGGGTCGCACACCGGGTCGTTCGACCACGGCGTCAGCTGGTTCTCGCGGCTGTTCTCCGCCCAGGTATAGCCGCTGCCTTCGGACGACACCTGGAAGCCGAAGGCCGGGTTGGCGATCACGTTGATCCAGGGGGCCGGCGTGGTTGCGCCCGCGTCGAGCACCGTGACGTATTCGCGGCCGTCCGCATCGAACCCGCCCAGCCCGTTGAAGTACTCGAGGTTCTGCGGGGCCGCCCGGTTCTGCCCCGGCGCAGTGACTGCTTTCGGGCGCTGCCGCACCGGCGCGCGCGCCGGTGATTTGGGGGCGCGTGCAAGCTGGTCGGCGATCGTGCCGCGCGCGGCAATCAGGGAGACTCGGGCGACCGATCGCAGCAGCGCCCGGGCCGGAACGCTCATCAGGTCGGCCCGCAACACGTACACCGAACCCTGCGCCAGTTCCGCGCCGAAGCGGGGACGCGACTGGCTGCTGCGCACGGCCGTGTCGATTGCGTTCTGCAGATCCTGCACGTAGGAGGAGGCGCGCTCGTTGACGATGACCAGGTCCACCGCCAGCCGTTTCATCCGCCAGTACTCGTGCGCGCGCAGCAACTGGCGAACCTGCGCGAGGTCCTCGATCTCGTCGATGCGCAGCAGCACGATCGGCAGGTCGCCCGAAATCGAATGGGGCCACAGCCCCGACTGCATGCCCGCGCCGCGCACGATCGCCTCGGACGGGGCCCGGAAACCGGCGTCGGCATACAGGATCGGCGCCGCCAGCCGCTGGAAGTCCGCCGCTTCCTCGGCCTTCACGCCGATATGGCGCAGCTGCACCTGGGCCTGGGTCCAGGCCAGCGTCTTGGCGCGGTCGAAGGCGTTGCGGTCATGGTGTTTGTCGATCAGCAGCAGCAGTTCGTCCCGCGACGGCGCGACCAGCGTCCAGAAGGCCACGCGCGCGGACTTTCCGGGCGGGATCCGCACCCGCCGGCGCAGCGAGAAGATCGGGTCCAGCACGGTGCCGGCCGTGTTGGAAAGCGGCATGCCGGCCGTCATGGCGGCGGCCGAGCCGACGCTGCGGCCCCGCCCGATGAAGCGCGCACGGTCCGATTCGTACTCGACCTCGGCCGAGACCTCGCCTTCCACCACCGCGAAATGCGCGGCCCAGATCGGCGCTTCGTCGGGCGTGCGCGGGCGCCGGGTGGCGATCAGCGCACCGAATTCCGGCAGGTACTCGGTCTGCACGAACAGCTTGGCGAATGCCGGGTGCGCGTTGTCGGCAGCGGCCGGCGCCAGGACCAGCTCGGCGTAGGAGGTGAGTTCGATCTCGCGCGATCGCCGGCCGCTGTTGACCAGCAGCAGCCGGCGCACTTCGCCGTCGTCCTCGCCCGAGACCACCACCTCCATGGTCGTGGCGAGCGTGCCGTCGCGGCGGCTGAATTCGGCATGGTCCTCGCTGAACACGACTTCGGCGTGATCCACCTCGCCGCCCGTGGGCTGGACGCTGGCCGACCAGACCGCGCCGCTTTCGATGTCGTGCAGGAAGACGAACGAGCCCCAGTCGTCGCGGGTCGCATCCTCCCGCCAGCGCGTGACGGCGATGTCGCGCCAGCGGCTGTAGCCCGCGCCCGCGGCCGTCAGCATCACCGCGTAGCGCCCGTTGCACAGCAGGTGGGTGATCGCAGCGCCGCCGCGCGCGCCCCGCAGACGCCGCATCGCGGACGCGGCGGCGACCGGCTGGGCCGGCGAAGCCTTCACTTCCTCGGCCCGCGGATGGGCAATCGGCACGTCCCGGGGCATGCGCTCCTGCAGCAGCAGCTCGCAGGCCTGGATCATCGGTTCGCGGTGGAACCGTTCGCGCATCCGGCCCTCCTGCAAGGCGTTCGCGATGGCCACGACGGTCATGCCCTGGTGGTGCGCCATGAAGCAGCGCACGATCGCGAAATCGGCGTCGTCGGGCAGCCGTGCGCGGGTGTAATCGACGGCCTCGTAGAAACCATAGCGACCGGCCGCACCGGTCTCGGCCAGCAGGTGGTAGTTGTGCAGCGCACCGGCCGGATCGACCATCGCGGCCAGCCCCGTCGCGTACGGCGCGATCACGATGTTCTCGGCCAGCCCGCGCTTGAGGCCCAGGCCCGGCACCCCGAAGTTGGAATACTGGTAGGTGAATTCCATGTCGCGCGCATTGAAGGCCGATTCCGAGATGCCCCAGGGAATGTCCAGCGCTTCGCCATAGGCTTGCTGGCGCTGCACCACCAGCCGGTTGGTCTGCTCGAGCAGGCTGCCGACCGGGGCGCGCATCACCAGCGAGGGCATCAGGTACTCGAACATGGAGCCGGACCAGGAGATCAGCGCCGACCCGTGGCCCATGGGCGTCGCCGTGCGGCCGAGGCGAAACCAGTGCCGCGTCGTCGCGTCGCCCTTGGCAATGGCGAACAGGCTGGCCAGCCGCGCTTCCGATGCGAGCAGGTCATAGCAGCTGGGGTCGAGCCGGTTTTCGGCCAGCGAATAACCGATCGACAGCAGCTTGCGCTCGGGGTCGAGCAGGAATGCGAAATCCATGGCCAATGCCATCTCACGGGCCTCGTGCGCCAGCACTTTCAGGCGAGCGCCGAGCACGAGCGGCCCATCGGCCAGTTGGACCCGATCGCGGGCATGTTCAACCAGCGCGTGGCCGATGGCCTCGATCCAGAACACCAGGTCCGGCGTGCCGGCCCCCTCGGCCACGGGCAGCAGCTCCCGCGCCGCTTTCGCCGCCTTGTCGGCAAGCCGCTTGGGCGCCGCCGGCAGTGGTTGATCCGCCTGCGCGCCCATCAGGTGCGCTTCGATCTCGTTCAGGATGGCGGCGAGTTGCCTTCCGGCCTCGCCACTCGCGGCGGGCAGGACGGCCATGGCGTGTCGGGCGAGTTCGAGGTGGTCTGTCACCCCGGAGCGGGCCTGGGCCGCCGCCGGCGCGGAGATCCACTCCTCGCAGGCATTGGCGAGCACGATCAGGTGCCCCGCCAGGTTGCCGCTGTCCACCGACGAGACGTAGGCCGGCGTCAGCGGCTGCAGGTCTAACGTGCCGTACCAGTTGTAGAAGTGCCCCTTGAAGCGCGCCAGCTTGTTCAGCGAAGCGAACGTCGCTTCCAGCCGTTCCACCGTCTCCAGCGTCCCGGTCCAGCCGAAGTCGCGCGCGCAGGTCGCCGAGAGCAGGTAAAGGCCGATGTTGGTGGGCGAAGTCCGGTGCGCCACGACGGGCCGGGGATCCACCTGGAAGTTGTCCGGCGGCAGCATATTGTCCGACGGCGTGACGAAGGTTTCGAAGAAGCGCCAGGTGCGGCGCGCAATCAGGCGCAGCTCACGCTCCTGCCTCGGCAACATCGCGACCTGCGGCGCAACGGCCGGTGGGCGGCTGGCCCACGCGGCCAGCGCCGGCGCCGCCAGCCACAGCAGCGCAAACGGCAGCGCCAGCGGCCAGGACGAAGGCGCGAAAGCGACCGCACCGACCGCCACGGCCAGACCCATCGCCGTGCCGCGTGCCATCTGGCGGTAGAAGCCGCGCACATCCAGCTGCGGCGCCTGGGCGGACTGGGCCGCCGTGGTCCACTCCAGCAGGTGGCGCCGCGTCACCCCCAGGCGCACCAGCGTCCTGAGAATCGCATCGGCCATACGCCAGGCCTGATCGGCCAGAAAGGCCAGCGAGAAGAAGATCTGCAATGCCGCCAGCCGCAGGTCGCCGGCCAGCATCCGGAAGTGCCTGGGCAAATAGATGCGCGCGCGCTGCGGCACGATCGCGAAGAGCAAGGGCAGAAACACCGGGATGGCCATCGCGGCCAGGACCAGCAACACGGCCTTGACGGCCGACGGCAGCGGCAGCGCCCAGCTCAAACCCAGTGTCGCCAGGATGAGCGGCGCCATCAGCGATCGCCTCAGGTTGTCCGCAATCTTGCCCAGGCCGATGGCGGGCACGGCCTGGTCGGCCGTCCGGCGCCCCAGGACCCAGGGCAGCAGTTGCCAGTCGCCCCGCGTCCAGCGATGTTGGCGTTTGACGGCCACGTCGTAACGGGAGGGGAATTCCTCGACCACTTCGATATCGGAGGCCAGGCCGGCACGCGCGAAGATGCCTTCGAACAGGTCGTGGCTGAGCATGGCGTTGGGCGGAACGCGGCCGGCCAGCGCGGCCTCGAAGGCGTCGACGTCGTAGATGCCCTTGCCGGTATACGAGCCTTCACCGAACAGGTCCTGGTAGACGTCGGATGCGGCGGCTGCGTAAGGGTCGATTCCCCCGGGCGCCGAGAACAGCCGCTGGTAGAACGAACCCTCGCGGCCGACCGGCAGCGAAGGGGTCACGCGCGGCTGAAGAATGGCGTAGCCTCCCACGACACGCTGCAGCGCCTGGCTGAAGCGCGGCCGGTTCAGCGGATGCGCCATCTTGCCGATCAGCCGCAGCGCTGCGTCGCGCGGCAGCCGGGTGTCCGCATCCAGCGTGATGACGTAGCGCACATCGGTGGGCAGATGTCCCTGGGCCTCGGTCAGGGGCACGAAGCTGGTGTCGGTGGCCCCGCGCAGCAGCCGGTTGAGTTCGTGCAGCTTGCCGCGCTTGCGCTCCCAGCCCATCCACTTGCCCTCGCCCGCGTTGAAAAGGCGGCGCCGGTGCAGCATGAAGAAGCGCGGACCGCCGCCGGGACCCGGCCCGTAGCGGCGGTTCAGTTCCGCCACGGCCGCGGTGGCGACGTCGATCAGCTCGGCGTCGCCTTCCCGCACCTCGCAGTCGGCGTCG
>JAAOZX010000101.1 GCA_012274225.1 Comamonadaceae bacterium
CTCCCCTGCCACCAGCGCCTCGATCAGGCTGATGCAGCTTTGCGCCAGCCCCTTGAACGTATAGGGCTCGATCGGCGCGCTGCGGCCGTAGCCCGGCATGTCCCAGGCCACGGCCCGGTAGCCCGCGGACGCCAGCGATTCAACCTGCGGCGCGAACGCCAGGTGGCCGCCGCCAACGCCGTGCAACATCAACACCGTCGGACCGCCGCCCAGCACGGTGAAGCTCGGAATCTTCATGCCAGCACCTGTCCCTCACGCACGACCGCCACCGCGTCGAGTTCCACCGTGCAATGGCGCAGCGGCAGGTCGAAGTGGCCGCGGGTGTAGCGCCCGGCCACCTCGTTGGCGCCGGTGCTGTAGAGGAAGTTGCCGGCGATGGCGCCCAGCTCGGTGCCGTTGAAATCGCGTTTGTCGTGCAACGCCATGCTGTCCCAGCGTGCGGCCGGGTTCAGTGACGTGGTCCTTGAACAGCGGCTCGAGCATCGGATCGGGCAGCAGCCGGGCCAACGCCTCGGGATGCTCATTGCTCACATAGATCACGCGAACGCCCCCGCGCGGGATGGCGGGCAGCTCGGGCGCATGCATCAGTCCCTCGACCGTGCAATCGACCACCAGGGTGCTGCCGGCCAGCGCGGCGATGACCGGGGCCAGTTGCTGCAAAGCGGTGGACGCGCCGGTCGACCGCACGACCGGTCCCCCGGTTTCGAAGACGGTCGGCAGCTCGATGCGGAAAGCCGGGCAACCCAGCCGCGCCGCGGCCTGACTGGCCAGCTCGGGCAGCACGGGACGGCTCTGGCTTTCACTAAGCACGGCCACGGTGTCGCCGGTCTTCAGGTCGCAACGCGCGAGCACGTTTTCAAAGGCATGGCCCCACGCGGGCTCCAGTTTTGGCTGCAACATGATGGGCGGATTTCGAGCCATACTACATGAATCTTCATGCAAACAGCATCGTGAGTCGCCCCACCAAAGCCCAGCCGCCGAGCTTCTCTTCGCTGGAGTTTCGCACCGCGCTGGGCATGTTCGCGACCGGGGTGACGATCGTGACGGCGCGCACTCCGGACGGCAAGGTGATCGGCCTGACGGCCAATTCCTTCAACTCGGTTTCGCTGGACCCGCCGCTGGTGCTGTGGAGCCTGTCGCAGGCCGCGGCCTCGCTGCCGGCATTTCGGGCCGGTTCACACTATGCAATCAACGTGCTGGCGGCAGGACAGAAAGCACTGGCCGAGCGCTTCGCGCTCAAGGGACTGGATCGCTGGGCCGGGGTGAGCTTCACCGAGGGCGAATGCGGAGCCCCTTTGCTCAGTGGCGCGGCGGCCACTTTCGAATGCTTCAATCGCAGCCGCTACGAAGAGGGCGACCACGTGATCTTCGTTGGCGAAGTCGAGCGCTGCAGCTGGACACCGGGCGCCACGCCGCTGCTGTTTCACGGCGGCCGCTTCTACACCGAGCGGGCGGTGCGGGATTGACGCGCCCGAGGGACCATGGGCACGCCGCGCTTCGTGGACGACTACCTGGGCTACCTGCTGGGCCATGCCAACTATGCGCTCTACAGGGACTTCGACGCGCACGTACGCGCCGCCGGCCTGACTTCGATCCAATGGCGGGTGCTGGCCGCTTTGCATGACAGCCCGCCGTTGACGGTGAGCGAGTTGGCGCAGGAGGTGCTGTCCAAGCAACCGACTGTCACCAAGCTCGTGCAGCGCATGGCCGAACAGGGCTGGCTGGTGCTGCAGGCCGACGCCAGCGACCAGCGCCGCACCATGGTGGCGGCCTCCGCGTCGGGGCGGCGCCTGGTCAGACCCCTGGTCGACACGGCCCGGCAGCACGAGGCCCGCATGTTGCGGGCGCTGGGGCCGGCCGAGAAACTGGCGTTGAAGAAATTGCTGGAAAAGCTGACGCGGCAGGCCTGAAGCCGGCAGGGACGGCTCGGCGATGGGAGAATGCGGCCGGTTCGCATCACCCGATAACCAGGAGAACCGCTCGATGAACGAAGTGAAATGGACCGGTGGCACGGAGCACTGGACCCGCAAGGGCGATATCCGGCTCTTCCTTTGGCACAAGAAGGCCTCGGTCCGGGTGCCCCATGCCGGGACCCTGTTCTTCGTCCACGGTTCGTCGATGGCATCGCAGCCGACGTTCGACCTGCACGTCCCCGGCCGCCCATATTCGTCCGCGATGGACTGGTTCTGCGACCAGGGCTTCGACACCTGGACCATGGACAACGAGGGCTACGGGCGCTCCGACAAGCATCGCGCCATCAATTTCGACATCAGCAACGGTGCCGACGACCTGACCGCGGGCACCGAGTACGTCCTGCAGCGTTCCAGCGACGCCAAGCTGCTGATGTACGGCATTTCGTCGGGGGCCCTGAAGGCTGCCCTGTTTACCGAGCGGCATGCCGAGCGGGTGGCCAGGCTCGCGCTGGATGCATTCGTGTGGACCGGCGATGGCAGCCCGACGCTGGCGCAGCGCCGCAAGAAGCTGCCGGAGTTCGTGGCAAAGAACCGGCGTCCCATCGACCGCGCATTCGTGCACAGCATCTTCCAGCGCGACCATCCCGGCACGGCCGATGAAGCCACCGTCAACGCCTTTGCCGACGCGATCCTGTCGCTCGACGATTCGATGCCGACCGGCACCTACGTGGACATGTGCTCCAAGCTGCCGCTGGTGGATCCGGCACGGATCAGCGTGCCGTCGCTCATCCTGCGCGGCGAGCACGACGGCATTGCCAGCCTGGACGACCTGATCGAGTTCTTCAAGCGGCTGCCCAACATGGACAAGCAGTTCAGCGTGATGGCCGGAATCTCGCATGCCAGCTTCCAGCAAAAGAACTACATGATGGTCTACCGGATCCTGCACAGCTTCTTCACGCTGCCGGAGCCGGCGTACCGGGGCTGACGATGAAGGTGCTTCGCTTGTTGCCGCTATTGCTGGCGCTGGCGCTGCCGGCTGCGTTCGCGCAGAACTACCCGTCGCGACCGGTGCGGCTGATCGTGCCGTTCGCGCCCGGCGGCTTCACCGACGTGGTCGCGCGTATCCTGGGGCAAAAGCTGTCGGTGGCCACGGGCCAGCCATTCATCGTGGAGAACAAGGCCGGCGCCGGCTCCACCATCGGCACCGACTTCGTGGCCAAGTCACAGCCAGACGGGTACACGCTGTTGATGGTTTCGAGCACCCACGTGATCAGTCCCTGGATCTACAAGAACCTGCCGTACGATCCGATCAAGAGCTTCACCGTCGTCTCCAGGCTGGTCGATTCGGCCTATGTGCTGCTGGTCAATCCCAAGGTGCCTGCAAAGGATGTGCAGGAGTTCATCGCGTTGGCCAAGGCCGCGCCCGGCACCATCCACTACGCATCGTCGGGCAACGGCAGCGCGCAGCATCTGATGGGTGGGCTGTTCGTGGCGCTCACGGGCGCTCCGCTCGCGCACGTGCCCTATCGGGGCAGCGCCGGGGCCGCCACCGATCTGGTGGCCGGCGTGGTGGAGAGCAGTTTCGCCGGGGTACCCAATGCACTGGCGCAGGTACCGCAGGGCCGCCTGCGGGCCCTGGCGGTGACCACGGCCAAACGCATTCCGCAACTGCCCGATGTTCCGACCCTGCAGGAAGCCGGCGTGCCGGGCTATGACGCTTCCGTGTGGCTGGCGCTGCTGGCGCCAGCCGGCACATCGCACGAGGTCGTGGCCAAGCTGAACGCCGAAATCGGCAAGCTGATGGAAACGCCGGACGTCCGCAACGCGCTGTTGGGCGCCGGCGTCGAGCCGGCCCCCTCGAGCCCCGAAGCCATGGCGCAATACATGGCGCAGGAAATGGCACGCTGGGGCAAGGTGGTCAAGGAAGCCGGCATCAAGCTGGAATGAACGGCCGGCGGTCGGCCAGCTAACATCGCGGCGATGACCGACCGCAAACCCCACCTGGACACGCTGGCGATCCTGTTGCTGCTGGCCTGTTGCCTGTTCTGGGGCTTCCAGCAGATCCTGATCAAGACCACGGTGACGGAAGTGCCGCCCCTGTGGCAGGCCGCGTTGCGCTTCCTCGGTGCTACCGCGCTGCTTTGGTTGTGGTGCGCGATGCGCGGAGTCAAACTGTTCCAGCGCGACGGCACGCTACCGGGCGGTCTGCTGGCCGGCTGCCTGTTCGCCGGCGAATTCAGCTGCATCTACCTCGGGCTGCGCGACACCACCGCGTCGCGCCTGACGGTGTTTCTCTACACCTCGCCGTTCGTGGTGGCGCTGCTGCTGCCGCGCCTGGTGCCGTCCGAGAAACTGCGGCCGCTGCAATGGTTCGGGCTGTTGATCGCGTTCGCGGCGGTGGCCCTGGCTTTTGGCGAGGGCTTCAGCGGCAGCAGCAGCGCGCGCCAGATGCGCGGCGATGCCTTCGCTCTCGCGGCGGGCACGCTGTGGGGTCTCACAACGCTGGTTCTTCGGGCCAGCGCCCTGTCGCGCGTCAGCGCCGAGAAGTCGCTGTTCTACCAGATCGCCGTGACCGCGGCGGTCGCGCCGCTGGTATCGCTGGCATTGGGTGAAACCTGGTCACTGTCTTATTCCACGTACGCGTGGAGTTCGCTGGCGCTCCAGACCGTGATCGGGGCCTTTGCCAGCTATCTCACCTGGATGTGGTTGCTGCGCCATTACCCGGCTACGCAGATGTCCTCTTTCACCTTCCTCACCCCGGTGTTCGCGCTGGTGCTGGGCGTGGCACTGTTGCGCGAGCCCCTGACCGCCCAGCTGATGCTGGCGTTGTGCGGAGTGGCGGCCGGCATCGTGCTGGTGAACCGAAAACCGGCGGTCTGAGGCGTCGCCCCCCGTTAGACGGCCTTGGCCTGGTGCTGCCGCGCAAACGCCACGTACCAGTCGAGGCAGCCGGGATTGGCCATCGCGTCGCGGTTGACCACCTTCTCCAGTGAATGGCCCAGCAACAGTTTCTTGACCGGCAGCTCCTGCTTCTTGCCGGACAGGGTGCGCGGAATCTCGGCCACCTCGAAGATATCGTTGGGCACGAAGCGCGGCGAGAGCGCAGTCTTGATCGCGTCATTGATCTTCGCGCGCACGGCCGCGTCGAGCGTCACGCCCGGGCGCAGCACCACGAACAGCGGCATGTAGCTGTCACGGCCCAGGTATTCGAGATCGACCACCAGCGAGTCCAGCACTTCGGGTAAGGCTTCGACGGCGCTGTACAGTTCGCTGGTCCCCATGCGCAGGCCATACCGGTTGATGGTGGCGTCGCTGCGCCCATAGATGATGCAACTGCCCGACGGCGTGATCTTCAGCCAGTCGCCGTGCCGCCAGACGCCGGGGTACATGTCGAAATAGGACGACAGATACCGAGCGTTGCCCTCATCGCCCCAGAAGTACAGCGGCATGGACGGGATCGGGCGGGTGCAGACCAGTTCCCCCACTTCGCCGATCACCGGTTCGCCCTGCTCGTTCCACGCCTCCACCGAGCAGCCAAGCGCCCGGCACTGCATCTGCCCCGGCACCATAGTCAGCTCGCGGTTGGCCACGATGAATGCGCCGGCGAAGTCGGTGCCCCCGGAGATGTTGCCCCACCAGATGTCTCGCGTCCCGATCCGCTCGAAGGCGGCCGTTCCCCAGCGCTGCGCATCCTCCGACAGCGGCGAGCCGGTGACGCCCAGTGCCCGAACGGCGCGCAGGTCGCCGCAGGCGGCAAGGTCGACTCCGGCCTTCATGCAATTCGCGTAGAAGGCCGCGCCGGCACCGAAGAACGTGACCTCTGTCTTGGCGGCGAAGCGCCAGAGCACCGTCCAGTCCGGGCTCTCTTTGGTGCCGCCCGGATTGCCGTCATAGATGCAGCAGGTGGTGCCGTCCAACAGGCCGTTCACCTGGCAGTTCCACATCACCCAGCCGGTCGAGCTGTACCAGTGGAAGCGCTCCCCAAAATTGTTGGCCTCGTAACTGCAGCCGATGTCGTTGTGCAGGCGTTTCAAGGCCAGCCCCACCACCACGGTTCCACCGTGGCCGTGCACGATGGGCTTGGGCAGGCCGGTGGTGCCGCTCGAATAGACGATCCAGAGGGGATGGTCGAACGGCAGCCACAGCGGCTGGAACGCGGACGTCTGCTCATCGTCGCGCGCGGTGGCCTCCGCCATGTCCGTCGCCGGTCCGATCGCGGCCAGGCGTTCGCCGGGGAGACCGAGATTGCGATGCACGATCACATGCCGCACGGTGGGCAGCGCCGCGCGCATCTCGGCGACCACGGCCGTCCGGTCGAAATCGCGGCCGCCGTAGGTCACGCCGTCGCAGGCGATCAAGACCTTGGGCTCGATCTGCCGGAAGCGGTCCAGCACGGCGTTGGTTCCCATGTCGGGCGCGCAGATGCTCCAGATGCCACCTATGCTCACGACCGCCAGGAACGCGACCATCGCCTCTGGAATGTTGGGCAGGTACGCCGCCACCCGGTCGCCTGGCTGCAGGCCCTGCGAGCGCAGGTGCAAGGCGAGCGCCGCCACCTGTCGCCGCAGTTCCGGCCAGGTCAGCTCGCGCTCCTGCCCTTTCTCGTTGCGGCCGATGACGGCAGGAAAGCCCGCCGCATGGGCCGGGTCCACGTGACGGAACACCTGCTGGGCGTAATTGAAGCGGGCGCCCTGGAACCACCTGGCGCCGGGCATCCTGTTCTCGGCGAGCACGGCCTCCACCGGTGTCGGTGAGCGCAGGTCGAAATAATCCCAGACGCTTTGCCAGAAGGCCGGCAGGTCGCTCACCGACCACTGCCACAGCGCGTCATAGCTGTGGAACGAAATGCCGCGTTGATCGCGCAGCCAGTTCTGGTACAGGCGAATCTGGGGGATGTTGGGCGCGGCCATGGGGGCTAGCTTAACGCGCCACGGGAGTACCGCACAGTGGAATGCGGCTGGCCGGCCGATCCGCGGCCGTCGGATCGACAGTCGCACGATGGCTTGTGTCCCACGGGCAATGACCCTAGCATCGCGGCACATCAACAAGAGGAGCACGAGATGGGAATGTTCGACTGGACTGAAAAATCCTCGGCGGTGCTGTCGCAGGGCGGCGTCATCGGGCCGGACGAGCGGCTGCCCTGGCCGCAGACCGCGGCCATGGGCGTGCAGCACGTGATCGCGATGTTCGGCGCCACCGTGCTCGCGCCCATCCTCATGGGGTTCGACCCCAACATCGCCATCCTCATGAGCGGCGTCGGCACGCTGGTGTTCTTCCTCATCACCGGCGGCAAGGTGCCCAGCTACCTGGGCTCGAGCTTCGCCTTCATCGGCGTGGTCATCGCCGCCACCGCCTATGCCGGCAAGGGCCCCAACGGCAACATGGGCGTGGCCCTGGGCGGCATCATCGCCTGCGGCGCGGTCTACACCGTCATCGGCGCGATCGTGCAGGCCGTGGGCACGAACTGGATCGAGCGGGTGATGCCGCCGGTGGTCACCGGCGCCGTGGTGGCGGTGATCGGCCTGAACCTCGCCGGTATCCCGATCAAGAACATGGCCGCCAGCAATTTCGATTCATGGATGCAGGTCGTCACATTCGTCTGCGTCGGCGTCGTCGCGGTCTTCACGCGGGGAATGGTGCAACGCCTGCTGATC
>JAAOZX010000478.1 GCA_012274225.1 Comamonadaceae bacterium
ACGACGAGGATGTTCATGAGCGGCCTCCCTGCGGGCGCTCGAGCTTGCGCAAGCCCCAGACCATCAGCACCGTCACGCCCCAGAGCAGCACGCCACCGGCCACGAATACGAAGTCCATAAATCCTCCAAGCACGAAAGATGGAACGGACGGAGTCTGGTTGCCTTCGCGTAAAAACACCGAAGAGCTTCGCCGGGCGGCCGTAAAAACCGCGTAAAAAAAGGAGAAAAGGCGCTGCCGAAGGGCCGCGAAGATCGGGCGCCTGCTCTACCGGATCAACTTATGCGCGGGCGCTGCGCGCAGCGCCGAACACTTTCGCGAGTTCGAACGGCGTGGCCACTTCCAGCTGGTCGTAGCGGCAGTCCCCGGGCGGCTTGTCGGGGCGCCAGCGCAGGAACACGGCGGCGTGACGGAAGCGGTCGCCCTGCAGATGGTCGTACTTGACTTCGCAGACGCGCTCGGACCGCAGTGGTTCCCAGGACAGGTCCTTGCCGGCGCTCCAGCGGCTTTGCGCGCCCGGCATGCGCGTCGAATCATCGGTGGCGCTGGCCCAGTCACGCCAGGGATGGTCTTTCAGCGCGTCCTTGCGCAGCGGTGCGAGTTCCTGCACCAGCTCCCTGCGCCTGGCCATCGTGAAGGCCGATGCGACGCCGACGTGTTGCAACACGCCGGCGGCGTCGTAGAGGCCGAGCAAGAGCGACCCGACCGCTTCCCGGGTGTCGCGGTACCAGCGAAACCCCGCCACAACGCAATCCGCGGTGCGGGCGTGCTTGACCTTGAACATCACCCGCTTGCCGGGCTGGTACGGCGCGTGGTCCGGCTTGGCCACCACACCGTCCAGGCCCGCACCTTCGAAACGCTGCAGCCAGTCCAGCGCGACGGCGCGATCTCGCGTCATGGGCGTCAGGTGCAGCGGCGGTGTCGCGCTGCCCAGCAGCCGCTCCAGCCGGGCCCGGCGTTCGGCCTGCGGCAGGGTCATGGTCGAACGGCCGCCGGCTGCCAGCAGGTCGAAGGCCACGAAGGAAGCCGGCGTCTCCCTGGCCAATCGCGCGACCCGGGAAGCGGCCGGATGAAGCCGCTGCTGCAAGGCGTCGAAATCCAGACCGTTGGCGCCGACCACCACGATCTCGCCATCGACGACGCAGCCTTTGGGCAGTTGCTGAGCCAGCGCGCGCTGCAGTTCCGGGAAGTAGCGGTTCAGCGGCTTCAGGTCCCGGCTCTGCAAATAGGCTTGATCGCCCTGGCGAAAGACCAGCGCGCGGAAGCCGTCCCACTTGGGCTCGAACAGGAAGCCGTCGGCCTGCGGGATCTCATCCGCGACCCTGGCCAGCATGGGCTCGATTGGCGGCGCGACGGCGACGGTCGCGGGAGTGGTCGTTGTTGGCATCCGGCCTCTTTATAGTGCCGTCCGCCGCCGCCGCCATGACGGCGACATTCGCCCCCTGCGGTCATCCGGGTTCGCCAGGCGGCCGGCGATGCGGCGTCATGGACTTGTGCAGGGCCGGCACCCCGCCGGTATAATCGCGGCCATCCGAGGAGCGTTGCAGCGCCAGACAGGCGCGAGGCTCGGACACCATCGCAACGACGCTCACCCACTGTTCTGTGAGGTGAGCCCTTCCTTGAGGCAGAACCGTCACGCGGGCAGTGGGCCACCCTTTTTGGAGCCCACATGAACGCCGTTCTCAAACCCGCCGCCGCCCACGATTGCGCCATCGCCGACATCGCGCTGGCCGCCTGGGGCCGCAAGGAAATCCGCATCGCGGAGACCGAAATGCCCGGCCTGATGGCCATCCGTCAGGAATTCTCGAAGAGCCAGCCGCTCAAGGGCGCCCGCATCACCGGGTCGCTGCACATGACGATCCAGACCGCGGTGCTGATCGAAACGCTGCACGCCCTGGGCGCCACCGTGCGCTGGGCTTCCTGCAACATCTTTTCCACCCAGGACCATGCCGCGGCCGCCATCGCAGCCGGCGGCACACCGGTGTTCGCCGTCAAGGGCGAATCGCTCACCGACTACTGGGACTACACCCACCGCATCTTCGAATTCGGGCCCAAGGGCAGCGAGGGCGAAGGGCCGAACATGATCCTGGATGACGGCGGTGACGCCACGCTGCTGATGCACCTGGGCAAGCGCGCCGAGAAGGACGCTTCGCTGATCGCCAAGCCGACCAGCGAGGAAGAGACCTGCCTCTTTGCCGCGATCAAGGCCAAGCTGGCGCAGGACCCGAGCTGGTACAGCCGCAAGGGCGCGCAGATCATCGGCGTGACCGAAGAGACTACCACCGGCGTGCACCGCCTGAACGAGATGAGCGCCAAGGGCACGCTATTGTTCCGCGCGATCAACGTCAATGATTCCGTCACCAAGAGCAAGTTCGACAACCTGTACGGCTGCCGCGAGTCGCTGGTCGACGGCATCAAGCGCGCCACCGACGTGATGATCGCCGGCAAGGTGGCCGTGGTCGCCGGCTATGGCGACGTGGGCAAGGGCTCGGCCCAGGCGCTGCGCGCGCTGTCGGCCCAGGTCTGGGTTACCGAGATCGATCCGATCAACGCGCTGCAGGCGGCAATGGAAGGCTTCAAGGTCGTCACCATGGAGTACGCCTGCGACAAGGGCGACATCTTCGTCACCTGCACCGGCAACCGGCACGTCATTCGCCACGAGCACATGGCGAAGATGAAGGACCAGGCGATCGTCTGCAACATCGGCCACTTCGACAACGAGATCGACATCGCGTCGGTCGAGAAGTACGAGTGGGAAGAGATCAAGCCGCAGGTCGACCACGTCATCTTCCCGGACGGCAAGCGGATCATCCTGCTGGCCAAGGGCCGGCTGGTGAACCTGGGCTGTGGCACCGGCCACCCCAGCTTCGTGATGAGCTCGTCGTTCGCCAACCAGACCATCGCCCAGATCGAGCTGTTCACGCACAGCGACTCCTACGACCTGGGCAAGGTCTACGTGCTGCCCAAGCACCTGGACGAGAAGGTCGCGCGCCTGCACCTGAAGAAGGTCGGCGCGATGCTGACCGAACTGACCGACGAGCAGGCCGAGTACATCGGCGTGCCCAAGCAGGGTCCGTACAAGCCGGACACGTATCGGTATTGATTTGACTTCTTCCCTCTCCCCAGGGGGAGAGAGGGCAAAGACTGCATGCGCGCCGACCAACTGCTTGTCGAACGAGGCCTCGCGAGTTCACGCTCGCAGGCCCAGCGCCTGATCGGCTCGGGCGTGCGCTGGCTCGACCGCGGAAACTGGAAGGCCGTCGCGAAGAATGGTGACGAGGTGCCGGCGGAAGCCGAAGTCGAACTGCTCGATCTCGCGGAGGCCCGCTATGTCTCGCGCGGCGGGCTCAAGCTGGAAGGCGCACTGACGGCCACTGGCATCGATGTGACCGGCAAAGACTGCCTCGACGTCGGTCAGTCCACCGGCGGCTTCACCGACTGCCTGCTGCAGCGCGGCGCGGCCCGGGTGACGGGCGTGGACGTCGGCCACGGCCAGTTGCACGACAAGCTGCGCAGCGATCCCCGGGTGACCGTCATCGAAAAGATCAACGCCCGAGAGCTCACCGCCGAACAGGCGGGCGGCGACTTCGATTTCGTGACCGGCGACCTCTCGTTCATTTCGTCGACGCTGGTTTTGCCGGCGGTGGTGCCCTTGCTGAAAGCCGGCGGCGACCTGCTGCTGCTGGTCAAGCCCCAGTTCGAGCTGCAGCCGGGGCAAGTCGGCAAGCATGGCATCGTCACCGACCCGTCACTCCATGCCGTGGTCGAGCGGCGACTGCGCGATTGCTGCGCCGCGCTGGGCTTGCAGGCGCGCGGCTGGTACGACAGCGCGGTGACCGGGGGCGACGGCAACCGCGAATTCTTCATTCACGCCGCGAAGACCGGAGCACTCACCTCATGAACCTTCCCTTGAGCTTCGAGTTCTTCCCGCCCAAGACACCCGAAGGGGTGGCCAAGCTGCGCGCTGCGCGCCAGCAGCTTTATCGGCTCAAGCCCGAGTTCTGCTCGGTCACCTACGGCGCCGGCGGTTCGACCTCCGAGGGTACGTTCGGTGCCGTGAAGGAAATCCTGGCCGAAGGCATGACTGCGGCCTCGCATTTCTCCTGCATTGGCGCGACCCGCACCCGGGTGCGTGAGCAACTGGCGCTGCTGCGCACCATGGGCGTGAAGCGGCTGGTCGCGCTGCGCGGCGATCTGCCCAGCGGCTACGGCACCGGCGGCGAATTTCATTACGCCAGCGACCTGGTGGCCTTCATCCGCGCCGAAACCGGCGACGCGTTCCGCATCGAAGTGGCGTGCTACCCCGAGGTGCATCCGCAGGCGCGTTCGCCCGAAGCCGACCTGCAGGCGTTCGTCACCAAGATTCGCGCCGGCGCCAACTCGGCGATCACGCAGTATTTCTACAACCCCGATTCGTATTTTCGCTTCGTCGATGACGTGCGCAAGCTGGGCCTGGACATGCCGGTGGTGGCCGGCGTCATGCCCATCGTCAACTCGACCCAGTTGATGCGATTTTCCGACGCCTGCGGCGCCGAGATCCCCCGCTGGATCCGGCTGCGGCTGCAAAGCTACGGCGACGACGGCGCCTCGATCAAGGCCTTCGGCCTGGACGTGGTGACCCGCCTGTGCGAACAACTGCGCGCCGGCGGCGTGCCGGGCCTGCACTTCTACACCATGAACCAGAGCGCTGCGAGCGTCGAGATCTGCCGGCGGCTGCTGGCTTAGCGGGCTGCCGTGCCCGAAGTCGGCCAGGAACTGTCTTTGCCGAACGGCCCGGGCGGGACGCCATCTTCCCCCAGTTCGCGCATCTCACGCAGCTTCGCCGCGCGCCGGTTGACCAGCTGGGCTGTCAGTGCATAGGCCACGCGCGTGACCCAGCTCGGGGCGCGCTGGTCGTGACTGAGCTCCTCATAGAACGCCGCAGCGTCGTCGAACGGTCCGTAGTCGTGCAGGACGTCCTCGGGTGCAAACTGCTGCAGGCAGTCGGTGGCGCCGTCCCACGCGGGGCTCAGGTCGGCGACGATGCCCCAGCCGGAATCGCCCGGGCCCAGCCGCAGCAGTTCCCACGCGCGCTCGAACAGAACCGGATCGACGACATAGCCGTCGGTGCTGACCCAGCGGCCCGCGACCAGCACCTGGCCGACCGCATGGGCCAGCGACTGCGGGTATTCCTCGAGGATGCCGTTGAGGTAGCGCGGCGTGATGCGCAGGAAATTCAACCGGGCCTGCACCCCCGCCGCACGGCACAGCGCCACGAACAGCACCCCCTTGGAATGACAGTCGCCGCGGTTGGCGCGCAGCACGTCGCTGGCGCGCACCTGGCTCACGTCCGGAAAGGCCCCGAAAGGCACGCGGCGCACGAAGTCATGGATCGCCATGGCCCGTTCGCGCGCGCCGGCAAACGAATGGGTCAGGTTGAATGCCGTGAGCCGGATGTCGGGATGCGAGAGGTCCAGCTGGGGCGTCTCCGCCACCCAGCCGCGCGATGAGCCTGCATTGACGTTCATGGCGATGATGACAACGGTATCGGGCCGCCGGCTTCGACCCGCGACGGGCCGCTACTGCGCTTCAGCGCTCATCGTAGCTCACCACGACCCGTTCGCTCAACGGGCGTGACTGGCAGGTCAGAACGAAGCCCTTGGCGACTTCCCAGGGTTCCAGCGTGAAGTTCTTTTCCATTTCCACCGTGCCTTCCAGAATGCGGGCCCGGCAGGTGCAGCAGACCCCGCCGCGGCAGGAGTAGGGCAGGTCCAGCCCGGCCTCCAGGGCGACGTCCAGCACCTTGTCGCCGCGGTTCATTGCCAGGTGGTGCGTCTTGCCGTCGAGCACCACGTCGAGCCGGTGCGAATGTAAGCCGCCGGCGGCCGCAGGGGCGGAGTGGGCATGCGCCGGGGTGCGCGGCGCCATGCTTTCGGTGAAGAAATGCTCGACGTGAAGGCGCTCAGCCGCGACGCCGGCCGCCAGCAGGGCACGCCGCGCGGCAACGATCATGCCTTCGGGACCGCACAGGAAAACTTCGTCGATCGCCTGCGGTGGCAGCATGGTGCGCAGCAACTCGCCGACCTTCGCCTCGTCGATCCGGCCATGCAATAGTTCCACCTCCTGGGCCTGCCGCGACAGCAGGTGCACCAGCGCGAGCCGCGCCGGATAGCGGTCCTTCAGATCCTGCAGCGCCTCGCCGAACATGATGCTGTCCGCCCGCTGGTTGCCGTAGACCAGGGTGAAGGACGCATCGGGCTGTGACGCCAGGGTGCTGGCGATGATCGAAAGCACCGGCGTGATGCCCGAGCCCGCGGCAAAGGCGACGCGGTGCCGGGCGTCCGGGCGCCGCAAGGTGAAGCGGCCGTCCGGCGGCATGGCGTCGATGGTGCTGCCGGGCCGCAGTTGCGCCAGCGCCCAGCGCGAGAAGGTGCCGGCGGCAACCGGCTTGATGGCGATGTCGATCTCGCCGTCGCTGCGATAGCGCTGGTGCGGGCTGCAGATCGAATAGCTGCGACGTGTTTCCGCACCGGCGATCTCGGCGCGCAGGGTCAGGAACTGGCCGGGCTGGAAATCGAAAACGTTGCGCAAGTCGGCCGGCACGGCGAAGGTAATGGCTGCGGAGCCGGCGGCGTCCGGCGTGACCCGGGACACGGTGAGCGGATGGAAATGGAGGGCCATGGAGGGTCGCTGCGGTCAGTAGGGCTTGAAGTAATCGAAGGGTTCGAGGCAGTCCAGGCACTTGAACAGCGCCTTGCACGCGGTGGAACCGAAGTGCGAGGTCTCGGTGGTGTTGGCCGAGCCGCACTGCGGGCACGCCACCGCCAGTGCCGGCCCCGGCCGCGCGAAACACACGACGCTGGATGACCCGGCGGGGTGTGGCGGCGCGATACCGAAACCGCGCAGCTTCTCGCGCGCCGCTTCGGTGATCCAGTCGGTGCTCCAGGCCGGCGAAAGTCGTGCGATCACCTGGGCGCGCAGGCCGTGCGCCGCCAGTACCGCGCGCACGTCGTCCTCGATTTGCGCCATCGCGGGGCAGCCGCTGTAGGTGGGCGTGATCACCACCTGCAGTTCGCCGTCGTGCTCGGTGATCTCGCGCAGGATGCCGAGTTCGCGGATCGACACCACCGGGATCTCGGGGTCGGGAATGGCCTCGAGTGCCTGCCAGGCTTGTTCGACGCTGTTCACCAGGTTCCGTCCGGATGCGCGCGGGCCAGGCTTTGCATCTCGGCGAGCAGGTAACCGAGGTGCTCGGAGTGCAGGCCTTCCTGGCCGCGCGGCACGTAGCCGCCCGCGGGGGGACGGCGCAGCGTGGCTTGCGCCAGCGCCGCGTGCACCTCGGCGTCCCAGGCCCGCTGCAATCCCCTGGGCGACACGCCGGTTCGGTTCGAAACGGCCTGTACCTGGGCCGTCCACTCGCTCCAGAACTCCCCGGTGTAAGGCATGAGGTGGTCCAGCGCAGCCTGCACCCGGGCATGCGACTCGTCGGTACCGTCACCCAGCCGCACCAGCCAGTCGCGGGCGTGGCGCAGGTGGTAGCGCGTTTCCTTCACCGCGCGCCCGGCGATGGCGGCCAGTTGTGCATCGGTGCCGTCTTGCAAATCCGTCCACAGCCGCAGCGCGAAGCTGCAATACAGGAAATTGCGCACGATGGTGGTTGCGTAGTCGCGCTCCGCCACGGCGGTCCCGGCCAGCGGGCCATGGTGCGGCAGCTCCAGCAGCGTGAAGTTCCGGAACTGCCGGGCCTCGCGGAAATAGGCGAGCCGATCTTCGGTGACGTCGCCGCCGATCAGCGCGGCGGCGTGCTGGTACAGCAGGCGGGCCTGTCCGATCAGGTCCAGGCTGATGTTGGCCATGGCGATGTCTTCTTCCAGCACGGGCCCATGGCCGCACCACTCGGCGTTACGCTGGCCCAGGACCAACGCGTTGTCAGCCAGGTGCAGCAGGTAGTCGACCGGCGCTGTCGCCCCGCCGGCTGTCGTGGTCGCGGCCATCACATGTGGCCCACTTCATCGGGAATCGCGTAGAAGCTGGGATGGCGGTAGATCTTGTCGCCGGCGGGCTCGAAGAACTCGGCCTTGTCCTGCGGCTCGCTGGCGGTGATCAGCGCCGAGGGCACGACCCAGATGCTCAAGCCCTCCTGGCGCCGGGTGTAAACGTCGCGCGCCATCTGCAGCGCCTGCTGCGCATCGGTCGCATGCAGGCTGCCGCAATGCTTGTGTTCCAGGCCTTGCTTGCTGCGGATGAAGACTTCCCACAGGGGCCACTCGCGCCGTTCCGGCGCGATGGCCCCCTGGGCCGTGTTGACGCTCGACCCCACCCCATCCCTCCCCTTTCCAGGGGAGGGCAACGTCGTGCCGGCATCGTTGGTGATGCCCGCAGAGGGCACGCTCTTGCCTGCGTCGTTGCTCATGCGGCCTCCTTCATTTCGCGTGCTCGCTTCCTGTCGGCGTGCGCCAGGGCGGCGTCGCGCACCCACTGGCCGTCGGCGTGGGCCTTGACCCGGGTGGCCAGGCGCTCCCGGTTGCAGGGGCCGTTGCCGTTGACCACGGCCCAGAATTCGTCCCAGTCGATCGGGCCATAGTCGTAATGCCCGCGCGCGTCGTTCCACTTCAACTCGGCATCCGGCAGCGTCACGCCGAGAATCTTCGCCTGCGGCACGGTGGCATCGACGAACTTCTGGCGCAGGTCGTCGTTGCTGATGCGCTTGATGCCCCAGCGCATGCCGAGCGCGCTGTTGGGGCTGTCGGTATCGGGCGGGCCGAACATCGCCAGCACCGGCCACCACCAGCGGTTCACCGCGTCCTGCACCATCTCGCGCTGGGCCGAAGTGCCCTTCATCATCGTCAACAGATTGTCGAAGCCCTGGCGCTGGTGGAAGCTTTCTTCCTTGCAGATGCGGATCATGGCCCGCGCATACGGCCCGTAGGAACAGCGGCAGATCGGCACCTGGTTCATGATCGCCGCGCCGTCCACCAGCCAGCCGATGGTGCCGACGTCGGCCCAGGTCAGGGTGGGGTAGTTGAAGATCGAGCTGTATTTGGCCTTGCCGCTGTGCAGCGCAGCCAGCATGGAATCGCGGCCGGTGCCCAGGGTTTCGGCGGCCGAGTAGAGATACAAGCCATGGCCGCCCTCGTCCTGCACCTTGGCCAACAGGATGGCCTTGCGCTTGAGCGAGGGCGCGCGCGAGATCCAGTTGCCCTCGGGCACCATGCCGACGATTTCGCTGTGCGCGTGCTGGCTGATCTGGCGCAGCAAGGTCCTGCGGTAGGCATCGGGCATCCAGTCCTGCGGCTCGATCTTGCGGTCGCTGTCGATTTTTGTGTCGAATTGCGCCTGGCGCGGCAGATCGCAGCCCTCGGCGATGGTCGAAACGGCTTCCCCGGCCTGCTGCCGGGGCTCCGGAATATCCAGGGCTTGCGTATACATCGGGCCAGTGTAGCAATTAACCGACCGATCGGTTGGTTAATAGGAGTTCGAGCGCCGCTTCGGTCCTGCAGGCAGCGGGCCCGGCTCCAGAACCGCTGTTACATGCTCTTCCGCTGGCACATAGACTCCGCCCATGGAAATTGAAAGAACACGCCTCGGCCCTTTGCGTCCTGCTCTGGCCTGCCTCATCGTCTTGTTGCAAGCCTGTGGGGGCGGCGGGGCGGACCCCGCCCCGCAAGC
>JAAOZX010000102.1 GCA_012274225.1 Comamonadaceae bacterium
CCGGCATGGATGAGCAAATGAAGGCGATGCACGAGATGCACGAAGAGATGACGCAGGCCAAGACACCGGAGGAGCGCAGCGCCTTGATGGACGAGCACATGAAGGCCATGCAGGATGGGCTGGCCATGATGGACAAGGATGCAATGCCCATGATGGGAGCCAATGGAATGCCGATGATGGGCAAGGGCGACATGAAGGGCAAGGCGCCCAACATGGCCGTGCGCCAGGCCATGCTGGAAAAGCGCATGGACATGATGCAGTCGATGATGCAGATGATGATGATGGACCACATGCAGCAGCACGCGCAGATGGCGGCACCCAGTGCAGTCAAATAGCGCGACCGTCGGCCCGGGGCTCGTTTCGAGCGCGAGCGGCATGACGACAGCGCTCACTGCCGGTCCCAGGCGGACCAAGGTGCTGCGCGCGACGCCGCGCCTGATGCAAATCATGGGCGCCCTCGTCCGGCATAAGTTCCCGGGCGCCTTGTTCGGCCAGAAGCACTGGCCGCCGCCGAGAGAGGTCCGGGAAACCTTCGAGGAACTGGGGCTGGTCTTCATCAAGCTGGGACAGGTATTGGCCCTGCGACGCGACCTGATCCCGGTCGCTTATGCCGATGAACTGGATCGCCTGCACGATCAGCTGCCGCCGATGAGCATCGAGATGGTCCGCGCGGCGGTCGAAGCCGAGTTCGGCAGGCCCTTGGACAATCTCTTTTCCTCGTTCAGCATCACGCCTCTTGCCGCGGCCACCATCGCCCAGGTGCACGAGGCGACGACCATGGACGGACGTCACGTTGCCGTCAAGGTTCAGCGTCCCGACCTCAAAGCCATCATTGCCAGGGACATCGCGGCACTGACGCACCTGGTCGGAATGGCAGAAGGGCTCCTGCCGAGTCTGCGCGCGGTGGATCTTCCCGTCGTGGTGCGCGAACTGGCCGCCAGTCTTTACCGGGAAACCGATTTCGCTCGGGAAGCGCGCTCCATCGTGCTGATTCGAGCCGCGCTGTCGGACGTCCCCGACCTCTGGATTCCGGACGTGGCGGAGGCCTGTTCGGGGGCGACCGTTCTCACCATGGACTACTCGGCCGGCGAACGGGTGGATGTCTATGCCAGGGCGCACCCCGAGGCGATGCCGCGGGTGGTCGACACGCTGGTCAAACTGATGCTGCATTCGATTTTCGAAGAAGGCCTGTTTCACGCCGACCCGCATCCGGGCAATGTCTTCGTTCTGCCCGACGGGCGCGTCGCCCTGCTCGATTTCGGCAATACCGGCGACCTCGACGAGCCGATGCGCGAATCGCTGACCCTTCTGCTCGAAGCCGTGGTCAAGGGCGATGCCCGGGCCGCCACCGAGGCCTATCTCGAAATGACACCGGCCAACGAGAAGGTGGACCGCGTCGGGCTGCTGGCGGACATCAAGGCCGTGCTCTATGAAATCCGCCGGACCAATCTGGCTGAAATTTCGATCGGGAAGGCCTTCGAATCACTGCTGCGTGCCGGAAGCCGCAACGGTGTCCACAATCCCCGCGAGTTTGTCCTGCTCACGCGCGCCTTTGCCATCCTGGAGTCGATGATCGGCCTGCTGGCTCCGGGCTATAACCACATGGAATCGTTTCGCGAGGAGATATCGCGCCTGACGAGCCAGCATTTCGCGGTGGACCGGATCAAGAGCTCGACAACCAAACTGGCGCGCGAACTCGAGCGCCTGGTGATCGACGCACCCGCCGACACGCGCCGCATCCTGAGACGGATCGCCGAAGGCGATCTGGGCCGGCTTCCTGGCCTGGAGGCTGTGGGACGGCGCTTCAGCCGCAATCTCGAGCGTCTCACCGCTGCCATCGCTTTCGCAGCGCTGATCATCGGCGGCTCCATGCTGTTGCTCACGCCGATGGGCGGCTGGCATCATGTGCTCGGCGAAACAATGATCATTGCCGGCATTGCCGCCGTCGTCATCTCCCGTATTCGTGCCCTGCGGCGCGACCCCGACCAACGCTGACACATGTTACGCGGCGTGCGTGTGCTGCCGCACAGATGGCGGCGGGACATCAGCGTAGCTTGGCATCCATTAATCCTTTCCTGTTGGAAAACTCATGAAGACATTCTTTGCATTTATCGTGGGTGCGATAGCACTGTTGACCTCGGGGTTCGCGTTGGCGCAGAGCGGAAACATGATGAACGGCGGCGGCGGCTGGATGAACGGTGGCTCGATGGGCGGCTATGGTGGGATATGGACGATTCTGCTTGTGATCGTCGTCGTCGGTCTGCTGGCATGGATATTCAAGCGGGGTGGCAAGTGACTGAAGGCAGGTTCCTGACGTTGGGTGCGTGAAAGCGCTACTTTGCAGTGGGGCGCAGCCGCGCGCCAGTGCGACCCTGCTGATTTTGGCGATGCTGGCCTTGGTTTCCGGCTGCTCGACTCTTGATGAGGGCAAGCACGCTTTCGGCGAAGGATGGCGAAAAGGACGGGTGGTGCAAATCACCCGGCGCTCGGCGATTGACTGGCCAGACTACTGGCAGTGCCTGCGCGAGGCGCCGACCACTGGGCGCAACGAATCCTCATACGCCTTGTTGGCCTATTCTGGATATGGCCGAGCTCGACAGCGGCTGGTCCCTGTGCCGCCGGACCTGGATCTGCGGGAGAACGAAGCGGTGTATGTGAATTTGGGCCGTTGCGAAGATGCCATTGCGAAGCAGGGCGCAGGTCCGCAGTCAAAGCTTGGCCAGGGCACTGTCTTCTCGTCATTGAACTGAGAGAGCAAGCGCGCGGAGCATTCCGTTGACAGCCGGCCCTCTCGCTCTATGCGTTCACTGGCCGGCTCCCAACAAAGGCGCCGAAGCAGCGGCTCTTCATTCTTTCCCGTTGGGCGTCACATCAGCTTGTGGAACTTCGAGTGATCGTGGCCCGGCTTGACTTTGGCTTTTGTGGCGGGGTCGGCCGGCGCCGCGGCACAGCCGGTCGTCATCGACATGGGCATCGAAAGCGAGGACATCGGAGTCGGTGTGCCTTTTTCGGCGCCGTGGTCATGGCGCGCCATCTGCTGGGTGCAATCGCGGGGCATCGCTGCGGCGTCGGTGGGCGCCTGGGCCGGCGCTGGTGCGGGCGCCTCCTGGGCAAGGGCTGCAACAGAGAACAGCGCCATGACGGCGATTGGCAAGAGACGTGATAACAACATTTCAAACTCCTGGAGGAAGAGGAACTGGCATCAGCCGGGTGGCTGTGCCGGGATTCAGGCGGGGTACTGCCGCTTGAACGCGCGCACTTGGGCGTTGCTCGTGATGGTCGCGGGTGGCGGGTTGTGCGGAATGTTGTCCGCGCAGACCAACTGACCGTTTTGGAAGGCTACGATGTGCTTCGGGAAAACGTACCCTTCCTGACCGCCAACGTAGCGGCCGCCGTCGGCCATGACGGGGTTGCTGCGGAATTGCAGGTAATCGTTGGTTACCTGCTGATGCGTGATGCTGCTCTTCACGGGGCCGTCGACCCAGCCTCTTTCGCCGCCGACGAAAACGCTGGAACTCTGCGCAAAGGCGGCCGGAACGGCGAGGGTGGCCAGGGCGATGGCGATAACGTTGGTGCGTACTGACATGATGAAAACTCCTTGATCGATGTTGCGATTGCTCCCTTGTGGGGAGCCGGATGCAACCCTTGCATCACGGTTCCTAATGTAGAAACCGAGCCCCCACACCGCGCTGACCTGAACATTACAAATACGTTATCTCGCGCGAGCCCGGCGGCGGGATATGGGAGAGCGCGCTGCACATGAGTAGGCCCGTGCCGCCTGTGAGTATTGGTTTCGCCGGCGCCTTCGGGATGAAGGTGTCAGTAGAATGCGCCCGATGCTGGCTCGCTTGCGCCTTCTCTTGGCCTGGATCCTGATGGCGGCTGTCCCTGTGCAGGGCTTTGCCGCGGGCTCCATGTTGTTCTGTGCTACCGCCACTCATGCAGTTGCCGGGCACGAAGC
>JAAOZX010000479.1 GCA_012274225.1 Comamonadaceae bacterium
CCCCAAGGTCATTTCTTTTGCCGGTACTTCCGCAGCGCCGCGATTTGCGCCGCCATGACGGCGAGCTCCGACTGGGCCTTGGCCAGGTCGATGTCGCTCTTGGCATTCTTCAAGGCCTCCTCGGCGGCGCGCTTGGCTTCGTTGGCCTTTTCCTCGTCCAGGTCCTTGCCGCGGATGGCGGTATCGGACAGCACCGTGACGCAATTCGGCTGCACCTCGAGCACGCCGCCGGCGACGAAGATGAACTCCTCGGTGCCGTCGGCCTTCTCGATGCGCACCGATCCCGGCCGGATGCGGGTGATCAACGGCGTGTGGCGCGGATAGATGCCCAGCTCGCCGGCCTCGCCGGGCAGGGCCACGAAGCGGGCCTCGCCCGAGAAGATCGATTCCTCGGCGCTCACGACATCGACGTGGATGGTGTGGGTGGGGTCCATGATTTCCTTAGTCAGTTGAGGACAGAGCTGAAGGTCTGTCCCCAATTAAACTTTTTTAGCCTTCTCGAACGCTTCGTCGATGGAGCCGACCATGTAGAACGCCTGCTCGGGCAGGTGGTCGCATTCGCCATTGGTGATCATCTTGAAGCCGCGGATGGTCTCGGACAGGGGCACGTACTTGCCCGGCGAGCCGGTGAACACTTCGGCCACGAAGAACGGCTGCGACAGGAAACGCTGGATCTTGCGGGCGCGGGCCACGGCCAGCTTGTCTTCCGGCGCCAGCTCGTCCATGCCCAGGATCGCGATGATGTCGCGCAGTTCCTTGTAGCGCTGCAGCGTGTTCTGCACGGAACGGGCGGTGTTGTAGTGGTCTTCGCCGACCACCAGCGGATCGAGCTGCCGGCTGGTCGAGTCCAGCGGGTCCACGGCCGGGTAGATGCCCAGCGAGGCAATGTCACGCGACAGCACCACGGTGGAGTCCAGGTGGGCGAAGGTGGTGGCGGGCGACGGATCGGTCAGGTCGTCGGCCGGCACGTACACAGCCTGGATCGAGGTGATCGAGCCGACCTTGGTGGAGGTGATGCGCTCCTGCAGCCGGCCCATTTCCTCGGCCAGCGTCGGCTGGTAGCCCACGGCGGAAGGCATGCGGCCCAGCAGCGCGGACACTTCGGTGCCGGCCAGCGTGAAACGGTAGATGTTGTCGACGAAGAACAGCACGTCCCGGCCTTCGTCACGGAACGATTCGGCGATGGTCAGGCCCGTCAGCGCCACGCGCAGGCGGTTGCCCGGCGGCTCGTTCATCTGGCCGTACACCATCGACACCTTGGAGTTGGGCAGGTTGTCGAGGTCCACGACCTTCGACTCGGCCATCTCGTGATAGAAGTCGTTTCCTTCGCGGGTGCGCTCGCCGACGCCGGCGAACACCGACAGGCCCGAGTGCGCCTTGGCGATGTTGTTGATCAGCTCCATCATGTTGACGGTCTTGCCGACGCCGGCGCCGCCGAACAGGCCCACCTTGCCGCCCTTGGCGAAGGGGCAGATCAGGTCGATCACCTTGATGCCGGTTTCCAGCAGTTCCTGCGACGGCGACAGCTCGTCGTACGCCGGCGCCTTGCGGTGGATGGACGCCATCAACGTGCTGTCGACCGGCCCGCGCTCGTCGATGGGGTTGCCCAGCACGTCCATGATCCGGCCCAGTGTGCCCTTGCCCACCGGCACCGTGATCGGGTGCTGCGTGTTGTAGACCATGTTGCCGCGGCGCAGGCCGTCGGAGGATCCCAGCGCGATCGTCCGCACGATCCCGTCACCGAGTTGCTGCTGCACTTCCAGCGTCAGCGCCGTGCCGTCCATCTTGAGCGCGTCGAAGATCTTGGGCATCCCGTCGCGCGGAAACTCGACGTCCACCACGGCACCGATGCATTGAACAATTTTTCCCTGAACGCGCGCGTTCACCTGGGGATTCGCTTGAGCCATCTTGGTTGCTCCAGATTAAATAAAACGATGTGCGTGCAGCGTCAAACGGCCGCGGCGCCCGCCACGATCTCGGAAAGCTCCTTGGTGATCGCGGCCTGGCGGGTCTTGTTGTAGACCAGCTTGAGTTCGGCAATCACGTTGCCGGCGTTGTCGGTCGCGGACTTCATGGCCACCATGCGAGCCGACTGCTCGGACGCCATGTTCTCGGCCACGGCCTGGTACACCAGGGCTTCGACATAGCGCACCAGCAGCTCGTCGATGACCGACTGCGCGTCGGGCTCGTAGATGTAGTCCCAGCCGGGCTGCCCGGCATCGGCCTTGAGCGTCTCGCCCGACAGCGGCAGCAGCAACTCGACCACCGGCTCCTGCTTCATCGTATTGATGAACTTGGTGTAGCTCAGGTAGACGGCGCTGACCTTGCCTTCGGCGTACGCATCGAGCACCACCTTGACCGGTCCGATCAGTCTTTCCAGGTGCGGCGTGTCCCCCAGCTGCGTGACATGCGAAACCACCGGCGCGCCGATGCGGTTGAGGAAGCCGAAGCCCTTGTTTCCGATGGCCACCGCCTGGATGGCGGTGCCTGCGGCCTGCATGTCCTTCAGCTTGGTGGTCACTGCACGCAGCACGTTGGTGTTCATGCCGCCGCACAGGCCCTTGTCCGTGGTCACCACGATCACGCCCGCCGCCTTGGCATTGTTCAGCTTCATGAACGGGTGCGTGTACTCGGGGTTGGCCTTGCCGAGGTTGGCCGCGATGTTGCGCACCTTGTCGCTGTAAGGACGGGCCTGTCGCATGCGCTCCTGCGCCTTGCGCATCTTGGAGGCGGCCACCATCTCCATGGCTTTGGTGATCTTCTTGGTGTTCTCCACCGATTTGATCTTGCCGCGAATCTCTTTACCTGCAGCCATTCGTTTTCCTTTGTGGGACAGACCAGCGAGCGAAGCGGCTGCTCTGTCCTCAACTAGTCGTTTTCCATTGCGGGACAGACCAGCGAGCGAAGCGGCTGCTCTGTCCCCAACTGGTTAAGCGAAGGTCTTCTTGAACGCGCCGACGGCGGTGTTCAGTTCAGCCTCGGCGTCCTTGTCCATCGCCTTGTCGGCTTCCATCTTCGACAACAGGGCGGCGTGCTTGTCCTTCAGGTACGCGTGCAGGCCGTGCTCGAACGGCAGCACCTTCTTGATGTCCACGTCGTCCAGGAAGCCCTTGTTCACCGCGAACAGCGACGCGGCCATCAGGCTGATGGGCAGCGGACTGTACTGAGGTTGCTTGAGCAATTCCGTCACGCGGGCTCCGCGGTCCAGCTGCTTGCGGGTGGCCTCGTCCAGGTCGGAAGCGAACTGCGCAAAGGCCGCCAGTTCGCGGTACTGGGCCAGGTCGGTCCGGATGCCGCCCGACAGGTTCTTGACCAGCTTGGTCTGGGCGGCGCCGCCGACGCGCGACACCGAGATGCCGGCGTTGATGGCGGGGCGGATGCCGGCGTTGAACAGGCTGGTTTCCAGGAAGATCTGGCCGTCGGTGATCGAAATCACGTTGGTGGGAACGAATGCGGACACGTCGCCGGCCTGGGTTTCGATGATCGGCAGCGCGGTGAGCGAACCGGTCTTGCCCTTCACGGCGCCCTTGGTGAAGTCTTCCACGTACTTCTCGTTGACGCGGGCGGCGCGCTCGAGCAGGCGGGAGTGAAGGTAGAACACGTCGCCGGGATAGGCTTCGCGGCCCGGCGGACGGCGCAGCAGCAGCGAGACCTGGCGGTAGGCCACGGCCTGCTTGGACAGGTCGTCATAGACGATCAGCGCGTCCTGGCCGCGGTCGCGGAAGTATTCGCCCATGGTGCAGCCCGAGTAGGCCGACACGTACTGCATGGCCGCGGATTCGGAAGCGGAGGCCGCCACGACGATCGTGAACTCCATGGCGCCGGCCTGCTCCAGCGCGCGCACGATGTTTTTGATCGTCGAGGCTTTCTGGCCGATCGCGACGTACACGCAGGTCATGTTCTGACCCTTCTGGTTGATGATGGCGTCCACCGCCACGGCCGACTTGCCGGTCTGGCGGTCGCCGATGATCAGCTCGCGCTGGCCGCGGCCGATCGGCACCATCGAGTCGATGGCCTTCAGGCCGGTCTGCATCGGCTGGCTCACCGACTGGCGGGCGATCACGCCCGGCGCGACCTTCTCGATCACGTCGGTCATCTTGGCGTTGATGGGACCCTTGCCGTCGATCGGCTGGCCCAGCGCGTTGACCACCCGGCCGATCAGCTCGGGGCCGACCGGCACTTCCAGGATCCGGCCCGTGCACTTGACGGTGTCGCCTTCCGAGATGTGCTCGTACTCGCCCAGGATCACCGAACCGACCGAGTCGCGCTCCAGGTTCAGCGCCAGGCCGAAGGTGGGCGTGCCGTCCGCGGTGGGCGGAAACTCCAGCATTTCGCCGGCCATCACGTCCGACAGGCCGTGGATCCGGCAGATACCGTCGGCCACGGACACCACGGTGCCCTGGTTGCGGATGTCGGCGCTGGCGGAAAGCCCTTCGATGCGGCTCTTGATCAGTTCAGAAATTTCTGCGGGATTGAGTTGCATGACTCTTTCCTTTCCTTGGGGTTAGCGCGGCCGCCTTCAGGCGGTGAGCGCGACTTTCATTTGCTCCAGGCGGGCCTTGACCGAAGTGTCCAGCACCTCGTCGCCGACCACCACGCGAATCCCGCCGATCAGCGACGGGTCTTGCTGCACGGTGACATTGAGCTTGCGACCGAAGCGCCGCTCCAGCACGCCGGCCACCTCGGCCAACGCCGCGGCCTCGATCGGGAAGGCGCTGTAGATCACTGCGTCCGACATTCCGCTCTGCGCGTTCTTCAACGCCCGGAACTGCGTGACGATTTCCGGCAGGGCCGGCAGGCGACCGTTATCGATCACGGTGCGCAGGAAATTCATCCCGGCCGGGGGCAGCGCCGCCTTTGCCACGTCGGTCACGACGTCAAACACCTGCTGGTTCGTGACCTTCGGGTTCTCGGCGAATTGCAGCAACTGCGCGTTGCCGGCCACGGCCCCGAGCGCGTCGAGCCACCGGGCCGTGCCGTCCAGGTCGGCCTTGGCGGACTTGAACAGGGCTTCGGCGTAAGGGCGGGCAATGGTGGCGAGTTCAGCCATGGCTTGCGATTCCTTAGAGCTCGGTCTTCAGGCGGCTGAGCAATTCGGCGTGGACGCCGGCATTGACTTCCTTGCGCAGGATCTGCTCGGCACCTTTCACCGCCAGCGCCGCCACCTGCTCGCGCAGGGCTTCGCGCGCCTTCACGCTCTGCTGCTCGGCTTCAGCGCGGGCGGCCGCGATGAGCTTGTTGCCTTCTTCCGTCGCGCGGGCCTTGGCCTCCTCGACGATCACCTGGCCGCGGCGCTCCGCGTCGGCCAGCAGCACGGCGGTCTCATTGCGCGACTTGACGAGCTCGGCTTCCACCCGCTGGTTGGCGACGGACAGCTCGGACTTCGCCTTGTCGGCGGCCGCCAGGCCGTCGGCGATCTTGCGGGCGCGTTCGTCGAGCGCGGCGGCGATCGGCGGCC
>JAAOZX010000480.1 GCA_012274225.1 Comamonadaceae bacterium
ATATAACACGCCGAGCGACAGCCAACAGGACCGGCATCGGGGTTGGCGCGGGCCGCCGGATCGGCCACATAGGGAATGTGCGGTAATGGGGCGGACTGGCGGATGAGCGTGGCCGAAGCGAACACCACGAGCGAGGGCGGGCGCGATTTCATCCGCGACATCATAGCGGCCGACCTTGCCGCCGGGCATTGCCGCGAGGTGGTGACCCGCTTTCCGCCCGAGCCCAACGGCTATCTGCATCTCGGCCATGCCAAGTCGATCTTCCTCAACTTCGGCTTGGCGCGCGACTACGGCGGCGTCTGCCATCTGCGCTTCGACGACACCAACCCGGAAAAGGAAAGCCAGGAATACGTCGACGCCATCACCGAATCGGTGAAGTGGCTGGGCTTCGACTGGGGTCAGCATTTGTACTTTGCGTCGAACTATTTCGACACCATGTACGCCGGCGCCGAATCGCTGATTCAGTCCGGCCACGCCTACGTCGATTCGCTGAGCGCAGACGAGATGCGCACGCATCGCGGCACGCTCACCGAAGCGGGCAAGGACAGCCCCTACCGCAGCCGCAGCATCGCGGAAAACCTCGACCTCTTCCGCAAGATGCGCGCCGGCGAATTCCCCGACGGCGCCCACGTGCTGCGCGCGAAAATCGACATGGCTTCGCCCAACATCAACCTGCGCGACCCGGCGATTTATCGAATTAAAAGAGCGCATCACCACAACACCGGCGACACCTGGTGCATCTACCCGATGTACACCTACGCCCACCCGATCGAGGACGCGATCGAGCACATCACGCACTCAATCTGCACGCTGGAATTCGAAGACCAGCGCCCGTTCTACGACTGGCTGCTCGACAAGCTGGCCGACGGTGGTTTCTTCACCCGCCCGCTGCCGCAGCAGATCGAATTCGCGCGTCTCAACCTCACCTACGTCGTGCTCTCCAAGCGCAAGCTGATCCAGCTGGTCGACGACAAGCACGTCAGCGGCTGGGACGACCCGCGCTTGCCGACGCTGGCCGGTGCGCGCCGTCGCGGCTACACGGCGGAAGGCCTCAAGCGCTTCACCGACCAGATCGGCGTATCGAAGTCCGACGGCTGGATCGACTACAGCGTGTTCGAAGCCTGCCAGCGCGACGGGCTGAACGACACCGCGCTGCGCCGCATCGCCGTGCTCGACCCGGTCAAGCTCATCATCGACAATTACCCTGAAGGCCAGTCGGAAGACTGCTTCGCCCCCAACCATCCGCAGCAGCCCGATCTGGGCAAGCGCACCGTGCCGTTGTCACGCGAACTGTGGATCGAGCGCGAAGACTTCATGGAAACCCCGTCCAAGGGCTATTTCCGTTTATTCCCCGGTAACTCGGTGCGGCTGCGCTACGGCTATGTCATCACCTGCACCGGCTGCGACAAGGATGCCGACGGCACCATCACCGCCGTGCATTGCGACTACCTGCCCGACACCAAGTCCGGCACCCCCGGTTCCGACTCGGTCAAGGTCAAAGGCAACATCCACTGGGTGAGCGCGGCGCATGCCATTGAGACCGAAGTGCGCCTGTACGACCGCCTGTTCTCCACCGCGCAGCCGGGGAGCGAAAGCGGCGATTTTCTGCTGGACCTCAACGCCGACTCGGTGAAGGTGATTCGCGCACAGTTGGAACCGGCGCTGAAGGACGCCGCGCCCGAGCAGTCCTTCCAGTTCGAGCGCCACGGCTACTTCGTCGCGGATCGCGTCGATACGAAGCCGGGTGTGCCGGTGTTCAACCGGACGGTGACGTTGAAGGATTCGTGGGTAAAGATGGAGAAATAAGGCATTCTGAATACGGCTTTGACGTAGCCGCTTAGAGAGTGGCGGGTTTAAATCATGGTCTGTCCCTAGTTCCACTAGTTCCACCAGATATTCCCGGTTATTCGTCGCTGGGACTCCGCTGAAGCGGCGCTCCTTACCTTAAAATCAGGCCTCACGGGAGTCGTTGATGGAAATCGAAGCACCAAGACCAACAGCCGGCGACACAGCACACGCGCTCACCAAGGCTGGGCTCTCGATGATTCCGTTCGTCGGCGGTCCAGCGGTCGAGCTGTTTCAGCATATCGTTCAGCCGCCTCTCGAACGCCGCCGCAAAGAATGGATGGAACAGGTCGGGAAGAAACTTCAATCCCTTGAGGAGAACGGACTGAACCTCAACGACTTGCAGAGCAACGAGCAATTCATCACCGCAGTCATGCAAGCCTCCATTGCAGCAGTCCGAACCCACAAGGCCGAGAAGCTGGCCGCGCTCCGCAATGCAGTGGTCAATATCGCCGCGGGTCAAGGGCCCGAGGAGACTGTTCAGCACCTTCTGCTTTCGTTCATCGACGAGTTCTCCGATATGCACCTTCGAGTGCTAGCCTTTGCGCACGCGCCAAGACCGCCGACCGGCATAAGCGCGGGGCTGAGCCACGTTCTTGAAGACAATATCCCAGCCCTACGGGGACAACGTGGCCTTTACGATCAACTCTGGAAAGACCTCTACCTGCGCGGACTGATCAATACGGAGAACCTGCACGTCATGATGACCGGAAATGGTCTTGGTCAAAGCCGAACGACGGAGCTAGGTCAAGCACTGCTCAAGTTCATCTCGGAGCCGCAGTGATGCCTATCGATTAAAGTGATTAAAGGGGCCAGGCTCGTTTATTTCTTGGACGGCAAAGCCTCGCCAACCTTCATCGCTTGGCGGTCAAGCATCGAGACCTCCAAAGCCAAGTCCTCAGCCGAACGGCCGCGCTCCGGCCCCAAGTTACCAGTGACCGCCCCGCCCCCGGCGTGCCAAGATGGCCGGATCAACGCCACGCCTCCCGATTTCATGCCCGCAGTCCGTATCCGCTTGCTTTTGGCCCTTGCGCTGTCGCTGGGGGTTCACGCGGGCCTGGTGCTGTGGGCGGCCCGGATGCCGCCGCCTCCGGCTGCCCCGGAACCCTTGCGGGTGAACCTCACGCTTGCGCCTGTGCAGCGGATGAAACCGCCTCCTGCCATTCCTCCGCCCAAGGCGGAAAGAAAGAAACGCGTGCGCGCGCCGGATGCCCCCTCGCCGTCCACGCCCGAGAACACACCGGCCACGCCGGCCATGCTGGCCGCGCCGCCCGCGCCCACGGCGGAGGAATGGCAGCTCGCCTCGACCTACACGCTCAAGAACAGCAAGCGCTACCGCTACAACTGGGGCCAGCAGGTGCGCAGCATGATGGGGACGGCGGTGGCATGCGAGCGGCAGGGTCTGGTGCGATTCCGCATCGAGATCGCACCGGACGGTACGCTCGCCAGGGCGGACGTGCTGTGGTCGACCTCGGAGATCGCCGAGCAGCTGGCCTTGCAGGCGATTCGATCCATGCCGCCGCTGCCGCCTACGCCGACGGGCAAGCCGCTCATTTTCGAGAAGACCATCGCCTTCCTGCCTTTTGAGTCGGGCTGGCCGCCGATCTACAAGAACGACTGCCTGCCGGACCCGACGTCGTTCAAGAATCCGTTCGCGTGGAACGCTTCCTCGCCGCAAAGCGTGCAGCAAGCCGGTGCGGAAGATGCCACGCCATCACGCAGCGCCGCCGCGCCGACCGAGTGCCCCGATGCGGGGCCGGACTCGATCGAGGCGGAAGAAAAGGACATGGAGCGCCAGTTCAAGGAATGGGGCGCGGCGAATCTGAACGGGGCCGACTGAATCTGGCGGGAATGACACCGATGGCCAGGCAGACACCGGCCGGCACATAGCCGCGTCTTCAGGGCGTGCGATCCTCCCAGTCGTCCCACGCCACGTCGAAGCGCTTGAGGTAGGCGCTGACGGCCGAGCCCACGGTCGGAAAGAAGAGTTCCTCGCCGAGCCGGGTGAACAGGCCGAAGCGCTTGAGTTTGTCCTTGACCGGATCTTTCATGCCGGCGAAGCACAGTTCGATGCCGGCCGCCTGCAGGGTCTCGTCCAGTTCGGCCAGCATGTCGGCCGAGGTCACGTCCACGCTGGTGACCGGCTCGGCCGAAACCACCAGCCAGCGCACCGGCGTGGGCGAGTTTGATACCGCATCGAGCACGCGCCCCTGGAACAGTTCGGCATTGGCGAAAAACAGCGGCGCATCCCAGCGGAACAGGACCAGGCCGGGAATCCGCCGGGCGTCGGGATAACGCGTGATGTCGTGGTAGCCCTTGACGCCATCGGCACGACCCAGCACCGCCGAATACGGCCGCCAGCCATCCCACAGGAATTCGATCACGGCGATCAGGATCGCCAGGCCGATGCCCTCAATTGCGCCCAACACCGCGACGCCGGCGGTGCAGACGATCGACAGCCAGAATTCCCAGCGCTGGATGCTGTAGATGCGGCGCAGGTCGGCGAACTCGAACAGGCCGATGGCCGAGGCGATCACCACTGCCGCCAGTGCGCTGGTCGGCAGGTTCTGCAGCAGGTCGGGCGCGACCAGCAACAGCAGAGCCACGCCGAGCGCGCCGACGATGCCGGTCAGCTGGGTGCGGGAGCCGGCGGCTTCGGCGACCGGCGTGCGCGACGCGCTGCTGCTGATCGGAAAGCCCTGGAAAAACCCGGTTGCCAGATTGGCGATGCCGAGTCCGACCATTTCCTGGTTCGGGTTGACGTAGCTGCGGGTGCGCGCGGCGTACACGCGCGACAGCACGCTGGTGTCTGCGAACGCAACCAGCGCGACGGCGCAGCCGCCGATCACGACGGGACCGATATCGGCATAGGTGATCCACGGAATGGAAAATGCCGGCAGGCCCTGCGGCAGCGAACCGAGGATGGCGACATCCGCGCGCGTTCCCAGGTCCAGCACGCCTACGGCGACGGTCGCGCCGATCACTGCGATCAGGATGACGGGGATGCGCTTGTGGCCCTGGAGCAGCAGGATCACCGCCAGGGTGCTGGCGCCGACCGCAAACGTGGTCCAGTTGGCCATGCCCTCGCGCACCGCGGTGGCGATGGCCCACAGGTCCTGCAGCGGGCCTTTGCCCTCGATCGAAAAGCCGAACAGTTTGGGCAGCTGGCTGATCAGCACGGTCAGCGCAATGCCATTCATGTAGCCATAGCGGATCGGCTTGGACAGCAGTTCGGTGATGAAGCCGAGGCGCGCCAGGCCCGCGGCGATGCTCACCAGCCCGGACACGATAGCCATCATGCCGGCCAGGGCGATGGCGCGCATCGGGTCGCCGCCGGATTGCTGCAGGACGACAGCCAGGATGACGGCGACCAGCGCGGAATCCGGCCCCAGCACCAGGATGCGGCTGGGGCCGAACAGCGCATACGCCAGCAGCGGAACGATGGTGGCGTACAGGCCGTAGATGCCGGGCAGGCCCGAAGCCACGGCATACGCAATACCGACCGGCACCAGCATCGTCGTCAGCACCAGTCCGGCGACGATGTCATGCCGCAGCCAGGACGCTTCATAGTTGCGCAGGATCTGCAGCCCCGGCAGCCAGCGCAGCCAGCCAGCCTGACTCGCATCCTTGTCGGGGCGCGGGATGCGGCCGGGTTCGGGAACGGGGTTCGTAGCAGTGGCGTCGCTCATGGTTCGGGCTGGATCGTGAGACATCCGACAACCCTACCCCCTGCATCCGCCCGCAACAAGGTGGAAGCGACCGTTTGCGCAGCGGCAAGCTCCGGGGCGAACAAAAAGGCCCCGGCAGTCAATCGCAACACAAAAAGACAACGGAACCGGATTACCATCGAAGCGAAGCACTCACGGCCTGTTCGCCGCAGTGAGGATGTCTGCATCGCCCTCCCGGATGACCTGATCCGCACGGTCACCCGCCCGACACGCGCTTGCTATAAAAGATACGCGTAGGAATGATCACGTCCGACCAAAAGGAATCCCGCCATGAACCCAACGCCCCACACCCCGCTCTCTCCCGACGAACTCAAGCGCATCCACGCCTGGTGGCGCGCCTGCAACTACCTCGCGGTGGGCATGATCTACCTGCGCGACAACCCGCTGCTGAGGGAGCCGCTCAAGATCGAGCACGTCAAGCATCGCCTGCTCGGCCACTGGGGCGCGAGCCCGGCGCTGTCCTTCACCTGGGCGCACCTCAACCGCCTGATCAAGCGCGACGATCTCGACGTGATCTTCATGGCCGGCCCCGGCCATGGCGCGCCGGGCGTGCTGGGGCCGGTCTATCTGGAAGGCACCTACTCCGAGGTCTATCCGGACAAGAGCGCGGATGCCGAAGGCCTGCAGAAGTTCTTCAAGCAGTTCTCCTTCCCCGGCCACATCGGCTCGCATGTCACGCCGGAAACCCCCGGATCGATCCATGAAGGCGGCGAGCTCGGCTACAGCCTGTCGCACGCCTACGGCGCCTGCCTCGACAACCCCGACCTCATCGTCGCCTGCGTGGTGGGCGACGGCGAGGCCGAGACCGGGCCGCTCGCCACCGCCTGGCATTCCAACAAGTTCATCAACCCGATCCGCGACGGCGCGGTGCTGCCGATCCTCAACCTCAACGGCTACAAGATCGCCAACCCGACCATCCTCGCGCGCATCAGCCACGAGGAACTGGAAGCGCTGTTCGTCGGCTACGGCTACACCCCCTATTTCGTCGAGGGCGACGACCCCGACACCATGCACCAGTACATGGCCGCCACGCTGGAAACCGCCATCGCAGACATCCGCGCGGTGCAGCAGGCGGCCCGCGCCTCGGGCGTGGCGGAACGGCCGCGCTGGCCGATGATCGTGCTGCGCTCGCCCAAGGGCTGGACCGGGCCGAAGGAAATCAACGGCCACAAGGCCGAGGGTTCGTGGCGTTCGCACCAGGTGCCATTTTCCGACGTGCGCAGCAACCCAGCCCACCTGCAGTTGCTGGAAGACTGGATGAAGAGCTACAAGCCGGAGGAGCTGTTCGACGCCGAAGGGCGGCTGGTGCCCGAACTGCGCGCGCTCTCCCCCACTGGCACGCGGCGCATGAGCGCCAACCTGCACACCAACGGCGGGCTGCTGCGGCGCGATCTGAAGCTGCCGGATTTCCGCGACTACGCGGTGGACGTGCAACAGGCCGGCAAGGCGCTGGTCGAGAACACCCAACCGCTGGGCGAATTCCTGCGCGACGTGATGCGCGACAACATGACCAATTTCCGCGTGTTCGGTCCCGACGAGACCGCCTCCAACCGCCTGCAGGCAATCTACGAGGTGAGCAAGAAGGTGTGGATGGCCGACTACTACCCGGAGGATGCCGACGGCGGCGAACTGTCGCGCGACGGCCGGGTGATGGAAATGCTGTCCGAGCACACCCTGATCGGCTGGCTGGAAGGTTATCTGCTGACCGGCCGCCATGGCTTCTTCCACACCTACGAGGCGTTCGCGCATGTGATCGACTCGATGTTCAACCAGTACGCCAAGTGGCTGGACATCAGCAAGAACCACGTGCCGTGGCGCGCCTCGGTGGCGTCGCAGAACATCCTGCTGTCGTCCACCGTCTGGCGCCAGGACCACAACGGCTTCTCGCACCAGGACCCGGGCTTCATCGACCTGGTCACCAACAAGAGCCCGAGCGTCACCCGCATCTACCTGCCGCCCGACGCCAACACCCTGCTGGCGGTGGCCGACCATTGCCTGCGCTCGGTCGACTGCATCAACGTCATCGTCGCCGACAAGCAGAAGCACCTGCAGTTCGCCAGCATCGACGAAGCAGTGGTGCATTGCGCCAAGGGCATCGGCATCTGGGCGCGCGCCAGCAACGATGCCGGCGTGGAACCGGATGTGGTGATGGCCTCGTGCGGCGACGTCGCCACGCAGGAAGCGCTGGCGGCCACTGCCATCCTGCGCGAGCAGCTACCCGACCTGAAGGTGCGTTTCGTCAACGTGGTCGATCTGTTCAAGATGCAACCCGTAAGCGAACATCCGCACGGCTCGACCGAGCGCGAATTCGACAGCCTGTTCACCACCGACAAGCCGGTGATCTTCAACTTCCACGGCTATCCCTGGCTGATCCACAAGCTGGCCTACCGCTTCAGCAACCACGAGAACATTCACGTGCGCGGCTACAAGGAGCGCGGCAACATCAACACGCCGCTGGAGTTGGCGATCCTCAACCAGACCGACCGCTTCAACCTGGTGATCGATGTCATCGACCGCGTGCCCGGACTCGCCGCGCGCGCCGCCCACTTGAAGGAACAGATGAAGAACGAGATCATCCAGAACCTCGCCTATGCACACGAGCACGGCACCGATCGCGACGACATCACCAACTGGGTGTGGCCCTATTGAATCGCGAGCCCTGCCCGTCCAGCGCGCCGATCGTCCTGCAATCGCGACCCGATCAAGGTCACCAATAAGGAATGGAGATATTGCGAATGCAAGCACCGTTGAAGTTCCTCGCAGCCGACGCCGGGTTCCGGCTTTTTGAAGAGGCAAAGCAATGAGCACGAGCCTGCCCCCGCTAGCCAGCCGCCCCGCATGGAAGGCGCTCGAGACGCATGCCCGGGGCATGCACGATGTTCACCTGCGAACGCTGTTCGCCGATGACCCCGCGCGCGGCGAGCGGCTGACCGCCGAAGGCGCGGGGCTTTTTCTCGACTACTCGAAGAACCGCGTCACCGACGAGACGCTGCGACTCCTCGTCCGGCTGGCGGACGAGTCGGGACTGCGCGCCCGGATCGGCGCCATGTTCCGCGGCGAGAAGATCAACATCACCGAGAACCGCGCCGTCCTCCATGTTGCGCTGCGCGCGCCGCGCGGCGCCTCGATCGTCGTGGACGGGAAGAACGTCGTTCCGGAGGTGCACGCGGTCCTCGACAAGATGGCCGATTTTGCCAACCGCGTCCGCAGCGGCGAGTGGATGGGCCATACCGGCAAGCGCATCCGCAACGTCATCAACATCGGCATCGGCGGCTCGGACCTCGGGCCGGTGATGGCCTACGAGGCGCTGCGCCATTACAGCGAGCGCTCGATGATTTTCCGCTTCGTCTCGAACGTCGACGGGATTGACTTCGTCGAGGCCACGCGCGACCTCGATCCGGCGGAGACGCTTTTCATCGTGTCGTCGAAGACATTCACGACCCTCGAGACCATGACCAACGCCCACAGCGCGCGCGACTGGTTGCTCGCCGGGCTAGGCGGCGACGTCAAGGCCGTGGCCAGACACTTCGTCGCCGTCTCGACCCACGCCGAAAAAGTCTCCGCGTTCGGCATCGACACGGCGAACATGTTCGGGTTCTGGGACTGGGTGGGCGGCCGCTATTCGATGGACTCGGCGATCGGCCTGTCCACGATGGTCGCGATCGGCCCGCACAACTTCCGCACCATGCTCGATGGCTTCCACCAGATGGACGATCACTTCCGCACTGCGCCGTTCGAGCGGAACCTGCCGGTGCTGATGGGACTGCTGTCGGTCTGGTACAACGACTTCTTTGGTGCGCAGACGGTGGCGGTGCTGCCGTACGAGAACTACCTGAAGCGCTTCCCGGCCTATCTCCAGCAACTGACCATGGAGAGCAACGGCAAGCACGTGACGCTCGACGGCGAAACCGTGACCTACGACACCGGCCCGATCTACTGGGGCGAGCCCGGCACCAACGGGCAGCATTCGTTCTACCAGTTGATTCACGAAGGCACGCGGCTGATCCCGTGCGACTTCATCGCCTTTGCGCACACGCTCACGCCGCTTGGCCGGCATCACGACATCCTGCTCGCGAACGTGTTCGCGCAAACCGAGGCGCTCGCGTTCGGCAAGACCGCCGGGCAGGTAGCGGCCGAAGGCACCGCGGCCGCCCTGGTGCCGCATCGCGTGTTCGAGGGCAACCGGCCGTCGAACACGATCCTCGCCGACCGGCTCACGCCTGCGACGCTGGGCAGTCTCGTCGCGCTCTACGAGCACGCCGTCTTCGCCCAGGGCGCGATCTGGGGAATCGATTCATTCGACCAGTGGGGGGTCGAACTGGGCAAGGCACTGGCGCAGGCGATCATCCCCGAGCTTGAAAGCCCGACGGACCCGCCACTTGGGCACGACAGCTCCACCAACAACCTGATCCGGCGCTACCGAAAAATGAAAGGCTGATCGCCCGGCAATCGGGCAGTCCTTGCGATGCTGTCTGGACACCGCGCTGCCCACGCCGGATGATATGCAGCCGTTGCCGCTGGCACCGCAGATGGCGCAAGCGGCTGATACGGTGCAGGCGCGTTCGCTGGTCGCCCTCGCGCTGGCGCTGCAACAGACCCCCCGACAACATTTCAAGAACAAGGTGACACATGTCTATCCATCCACTCGCCGGCCAACCCGCTCCCCACGACCTGCTCGCCGATATCGGCAAGCTGCGCGACGCCTACTTCTCGCGCAAGCCCGACGTTACTGACCCTGCGCAACGCGTGAGTTTCGGCACCAGCGGCCACCGCGGTTCGTCCTTGCGCAGCACCTTCAATGAGGCGCATGTGCTGGCGATCTCGCAGGCGATCTGCGAGTACCGCAGCAGCCACGGCATCAATGGCCCGCTCTTCCTCGGCAAGGACACCCACGCGCTGTCCGAACCGGCTTTCGTATCGGCCCTTGAAGTGCTCGGCGCCAACGGCGTCGCGGTCATGGTCGACCCGGACGACGGCTACACCCCCACCCCGGCGATCTCGCATGCCATCCTGACCTACAACCGCGGGCGCACCAGCGGCCTGGCCGATGGCATCGTCATCACGCCCTCGCACAATCCGCCGGAAGACGGCGGTTTCAAGTACAACCCGCCGCACGGCGGGCCGGCCGACACGGACATCACGCGCTGGATCGAGGACCGCGCCAACCAGCTGCTGGCCGACGGCCTCAAGGCCGTGAAGCGAATGGCTTATGAAGCGGCGCGCCGCGCCGCCCATGCCTACGACTATGTCGGCACTTATGTAAACGATCTCGCCGCGGTGGTCGACATGGACGCGATCCGCGGCGCCGGGCTCAGGATCGGCGTCGACCCGCTGGGCGGCGCGGGCGTGGCTTACTGGCAGCCAATCGTCGAACGCTACGGGATCGAAATCGAGATCGTGAACAAGACGGTCGACCCGGCTTTCGGCTTCATGAGCCTGGACTGGGACGGCAAGATCCGCATGGACTGCTCGTCGCCCTACGCCATGGCCAAGCTGATCGGGCTCAAGGACCGTTTCGACATTGCCTTCGGCAACGACACCGACCACGACCGCCACGGCATCGTCACCCGCGCCGGGCTGATGAACCCCAACCATTTCCTGGCGGTGTCGATTCATTACCTGTTCACCCATCGCCCGGACTGGCGCGCCGATGCCGCCATCGGCAAGACCGTGGTGAGCAGCAGCATGATCGACCGCGTGGCCACCCAGATCGGACGCAAGCTGGTGGAAGTGCCGGTGGGGTTCAAATGGTTCGTCGATGGCCTGCACGACGGCTCGATGGGTTTTGGCGGCGAGGAAAGCGCAGGTGCTTCGTTCCTGCGGCGCGACGGCACGGTGTGGACCACCGACAAGGACGGCATCATCATGGACCTGCTGGCGGTGGAAATCATGGCCAAGACCGGGCGTGACCCGGCCGAGTATTACGGCGACCTCACCCGCGAACTCGGCGCGCCAGTGTATGCGCGCATCGATGCCCCCGCCACGGCGGCGCAGAAAGCTGTTCTGCAAAAACTCTCGCCGCAAAACATCGATGCCAGCACCCTGGCCGGCGACCCCATCGTGTCCATGCTCACCGCCGCGCCCGGCAACGGCGCGGCCATCGGCGGCCTGAAAGTGGTCACCGCGCAAGGCTGGTTCGCGGCGCGGCCGTCGGGCACCGAGGAGGTCTACAAGCTGTATGCCGAAAGCTTCCGCGGCGACGCCCATCTGCAGCAGATCCAGCAGGAAGCGCAGGCGATCCTGACGCGGGCGTTCGCCAGTTCGGCAGACTGAAGATGCGTCGCGGATATTCCGGAACAGGCGCATGAGTGGCCATTCCATCCTGGTCGTCAACGCCGGCTCGTCGAGCCTGAAGTTTTCGCTGTTCCGCCTGGATGCGGCCGACACCCTGCACCTCGCGGTGCACGGACAGGTCGACGGCATCGGCACCCGGCCGCAGTTCAAGGTGAAGGACGACGCGGGCCGCAGGCTGGTCGAACGCGAACTGGATGTCGCCGAGGTGCGCGAGGTGAAGGATGCGATCGCGCTCGCCCGCGCCTGGCTGCGCGGCCACTTCGCGGGTGAAACGCTGCTCGCCGTCGGCCATCGCGTGGTGCATGGCGGCGCCGGCTACACCCGCCCCGTGCTGGTCGACGACGCGGTGTTCGCTGATCTGGAAAAACTGACACCGTTCGCCCCGCTGCATCACCCGCACAATCTGGCGGCGATCCGTGCGATCCGCGAGACGCAGCCGCAGTTGCCGCAAGTCGCCTGCTTCGACACCGCGTTTCACCGCAGCCACCCGCAGCTGGCCGATGTGTATGCGCTGCCCTGGGAATACTACGCGGCCGGGGTGCGCCGCTACGGCTTTCATGGCCTGTCGTATGAATACATCGCCGGGGTGCTGCCGCAGGTCGCGCCCGAGATCGCGAACGGGCGCGTGATCGTCGCCCACCTTGGTAACGGCGCCAGCCTGTGCGCCCTGCATGCAGGCAAGAGCGTGGACTCAACCATGGGCTTCTCGCCGCTGGACGGGATCCCGATGGGCACCCGGCCGGGCGAGCTCGACCCCGGCGTGCTGCTCTATCTGGTCGGCCAGCGCGGCATGACGCCAGCGACGCTGGAAAATCTGCTGTACAAGGAATCGGGACTGCTCGGCCTGTCCGGCGTCAGCAACGACATGCGCCTGCTGCTGGAAAGCGCCGAGCCGCATGCGCAGTTCGCGATCGACTACTTCGTTCACTACATTGCCAAGGCAATCGGCGCGCTTGCCGCAGTCCTCGGCGGCTTGGACGGGCTGGTGTTCACCGCCGGCATCGGCGAGAACGCGCCGGAGATCCGCGCCCGGGTTGTGAAGGCCTGCGCCTGGCTGGGGATCGCGCTCGACGGCGAAGCCAACCAGCGCGGCAACGCCTGCATCTCGGCAGCGGGCAGCGCGGTTTCGGCCTGGGTGGTGCCGACCAATGAAGAGCTCATGATCGCCCGACACGCCCACGCACTGGTGAAAGCTGAGCCTTGACGTAAAGTGAAAGACTGAAACGAGCGGAAAGTTCAACATGGAAAAAGGAAGCCCCCTGAGCAGCGGCTTCGCTGCGGATCTGCTACCCGGCCTCACCACGGCGGCCGTGGTCGTGCCGAAGGCGCTCGCTTATGCAACCATCGCGCAACTGCCCGTGCAGGCGGGATTGTTCGCCGCGCTGGTGCCGATGGCGGTGTATGCCGTCCTCGGCAGTTCGCGCGTGCTGAGCGTCAGCACCACCACGCCGATCGCGATCCTGTGCGCGACCGCGATCGGCGAAGCGCTGAGCGCGGATCCCGGACTGAATCCCCTCGTCGCGTCGGCCACGCTCTCCCTGCTCGTCGGCTTGATGCTCATCGCTGCACGCGTCCTGCGCTTCGGGTTCCTGGCCAATTTCATTTCGGAACCGGTGTTGACCGGATTCAAGGCGGGGGTCGGATTCGTGATCGTTGCCGACCAACTGCCCAAGCTGCTTGGCATCCATATCCAGAAGGAAGGCTTCTTCCGCGACGTGGCATCCATCGTCGCGCACGTCCCGGAGCTGTCGTGGCCGACGCTCGCCGTCGCTCTGGGCACGCTGGCTGTCATCGCGTTCTCCAAACGCTTTTTGCCGAAGGCGCCGGCGCCGCTGCTCGCCGTGGCGGTGGGAATCGCCGCCTCGGCTGTGCTGGGGCTCGAAGCCGCCGGCGTGAGCGTGGTGGGCGCGATCCAGGGCGGTTTTCCGATGCCCGTGCTGCCGCGCCCCTCGCTGTTCGAAGCGATGTGGCCGGCCGCCGCCGGCATCGCGCTGATCTCTTTCACCGAATCGATTGCTGCAGCGCGGGCCTTCGTTCAGCGTGCAGACCCGCCCATCGACGCCAACCGCGAACTGCTCGCCATCGGCGCCGCGAATGCCGCGGGTGCGTTCATCGGCTCGATCCCCGCCGGCGGCGGCACCTCGCAAACGGCGGTGAGCCGCACAGCCGGATCGAAAACGCAGGCCGCCTCGCTGGTGGTCGCAGCGGTGGCGTTCGCCACGCTGCTGTTCCTCGCGCCGGTCCTTGCCTTTATGCCGCATGCCACGCTGGCGGCAGTGGTCATCGCCTACTCGATCGGGCTGGTGAACCCGGCGGAGATGGCAGCCATCCGTCACGTGCGGACGATGGAATTCCGCTGGGCGCTGGCTGCCTGCCTCGGGGTGATGGTGCTGGGAACGCTCAAGGGCATTCTGGCCGCCATCGTGCTCTCGCTGTTGGGGCTCATGTACCTCACGTACGACCCGCGGGTCGACGAGCTCCGCCGCAAGCCGGGCACGAATGTGTTCCGGCCGCGCTCGTCCGACCATCCGGATGATGAAGCCATTCCGGGCCTGCTCATCGCCCGCCCCGAAGGCCGCGTCTATTTCGCCAACGCCGGCAACATCGGCAGCAAACTGCTCGCGCTGGCCAAGGCCAGTTCCCCGCAGGTGATCCTGCTCGATTGTTCTGCCATGCCGGGACTCGAATACACCGCGCTCAAGATGCTGGTCGAGGCCGAGGAAAGGCTGCGCGCCGAAGGCACGGAGATCTGGCTCGCTGCGCTCACCCCCGAAGTGCTGGAACTCGTGCGGCGCACGCCTCTGGCAGAACGGCTGGGCCGCGAGCGGATGTTCTTCACCGTGAAGCAGGCGGTCACCGCGTTCGAGGCACGCCAATGAGCGCCCCAGCATCGAACCCCAGCGACAGCCTTCTGCGGAATCCGCCGGACTTCTCGCTCGTCCATGGGGGCCCGCTCTTCCAGTTCTTTCTTCGGGCGCATCTGTCCGACGATGCGCTGGAACTGGCGCGCAAACGCATCATCGTCATCTCGCTGCTGGCCTGGCTGCCACTGCTGCTGCTCTCGGCCCTGGAAGGACATCTGTTAGGCGGCAGTGTGGCCGTTCCTTTCCTGATGGACGTGGAAGTTCACATCAAATTCCTGGTGGCGATACCCCTGCTGATCAGTGCCGAACTGGTGGTGCACCGGCGCATGCGTTTGCTGGTGAAGCAGTTCCTGGATCGCAATCTGATACCCGAGCATGCCATGCCACGCTTCGATGCCGCCATCCAGTCGGCATTCCGGCTACGCAACTCGGCACTCGCCGAGGTGCTGCTGCTCGCCCTGGTGTATGGCCTCGGCGTCCTGGTCATCTGGCGCCATTACATGGCACTCGATGCGCCCACCTGGTTCGCGACACCGACCGCGGACGGATCCAGGCTATCGCTCGCGGGAATGTGGTATGCCTATCTGAGCCTGCCGATTTTCCAGTTCCTGCTGATCCGCTGGTATTTCCGCCTGGTTGTCTGGACACGCTTTCTCTGGCAGGTGTCACGTATCGAATTGAACCTGATCCCCACGCATCCGGACCGCACCGGGGGTCTGGGATTTCTCTCCGCCATCGTCTATGCATTCATTCCGCTATTGATGGCACACGGCGCGATCGTTGCCGGAAATCTCGCCAACCGCATTTTCTATCTCGGATCGGCCCTGCCTGGGTTCAAGGGCGAGGTCGCCCTCATGCTCGTCTTTCTGCTGTGCGTGGTCCTCGGCCCGCTGCTGGTATTTGCGCCTCAGCTGGCCCAGGCGAAGCGGACCGGCCTGCGCGAATATGGCACCCTGGCCCAGCGTTACGTGCGCGAGTTCGATGACAAATGGCTGCGCGGCGGCGCGCCTGCCAGTGAGCCGTTGGTGGGCAGCGGCGACATCCAGTCCCTCGCCGATCTGGGCAACAGTTATGAAGTGGTGCGGACCATGAACGCCGCGCCTGTTTCAAAGGAAGCCATCCTCCGGCTCACGGCTGCGGTACTCGTGCCGATTGTGCCGCTGATGCTCACCATGATGCCGCTGGAAGAACTACTGAAAAAGCTGCTGGGGATTTTGTTCTAGGAAACATCCAGGCGCACATGCACGATGCGGGGCCGACATGGCCCTAAAAAAACTGCAGTTGACCACTTGTAAGCTTAATGTCGCCAACACCCCAAACTGATGCCAGTTCATGCGCCGGACTGGCTCGCCAAACCATACAAATCCGGGTACTCGGTTAAGACTATATCGATGCCTTAAATGACAACTCCTGACCCAGAAGAGACGGTCGGGGTTTGTTGATCGAACGTCTGTTGATGCAGCGAAAGCGGTCTATTCACAATCTCGCTTTCGACATTTGGCAGAACAGCCTGACGAAAACACTAGTGTTAATAACTTGACACTAAATTACACTAGTGTTTTACTGGCGTTACCCCGTCATACTTCACAGGAGACTGAGATGCCGCAATTCAGCGTTGACGAAGACCTCGCTGCACTAGTGGAACGGCTTGCGCAACCGAAGCCATTTGAGAATCTTTCGTTTAATGCCGCACTAAGGCGTGTCCTTCAGCAGCACATCAAGCCGAAGAAGGCAAATGACGAACTGGAGAAGTTGTTAGCCGACTCTATGGCTTTGGCGAAGAGAGCGCCAAAGAAAGCTCCCTCACCTAGTGCCGGACAATGGGCGTCGAGTGTTCCCGATTTAAAAGGCAAGAAGGGTCTGACTACCTGGCAAGCGATTTGTGATCTGCTCAAGATCGAAACTGCAGGTGACTCAGCGAGAAGGAAGTTGGGGAATTGGGTCAAGGCAAATCGCCCTGCTTGGCCGTCGGTTCCCGAACTCAGCGGGGATTGACAATGCCCAACCCACCATTCGAGTGGACCACGCGAATATAACCGCGGGAGGTGGCTCAACTTAAACGCTAGGAATCGCGAACAATGGCTGAATACAAGAACCCACAGGAAGGCCACTTCAAGGAAGGTCACTGTCCAAATACAAGCAATACAGTACTTGAACTGCATCGACTTCTTGCATTGTTCCTCGCGAGTAAGAGTTTTGCGGCTCTTCGTACCAATTTCCCAGGCGAGGGATTTGATCCAATCTACAAGATTCAAGATGTGGAAGAAGATGAGATTACGAGGTTACTGCTTAACCTCGCGATCACCGCCCGTGTAATCGATGACCGTCAAGATCGAGTTTTGGAGCGGGTGGGTTCTAATTGCGGACACCTTGAGAAAGATGGCGCAGGAGATCAACAAGTAGAAATTCTCAATCTACGAGAAGCATGTAACAAAATAATCCATGCAAAGAAGGTACGCTTCGACGTTGAAGAAGATGCTGGGCAATATTATTTCAATCCATTCATCTACTTGTATGGCGAGCAAAATGGAAAGAACTGGAAGGCCACCCTTGATATCGTTGCCTTCTCAAAGGATTACTTTTCGCTTGTGTGTTATTTTTGACAAGGCGGTCTTTAGGGGCGCTCTACAGTAAATGGCGTAGCCGCTTGTTTCGCAGCCCTCATTGCCATCTTGGAGGCTGAACGCTTGAAAATTACAGATTACCTTGCGATTTATGCTGCAATCTTGTCAACGTTGATCTTCTCCTGGAATGTACTTCAGTCCAGGCCAAGGATAAAAGTCGATTTGATATTTGGGATTGAGGGCGTTGGCGAAAATATGGAGTCAGGCGTCTATATATTCATCAGAAACCTGGCATCACACGACGTTCACCTTGCAAATATATCCATTCTGTATCCGTATAAGAACGTAGGCCTCAAGGAACGAATCGCTCACGCTTGGAGGTTCAAGCGCATTCCTAGACGACTAGGATGGGTTACTTCGAGCCTGTCAAACTACTCCGTGGAGAGCGGCTGTCCAGTGTGTCTGGAAGCACGTAAGTCTTATCGGGTATTCATCTCCGCACCCGCCCTAGAAGTGATGTTGGCGGAAGCGACTCACCGATCCATCATGGCCTGCGTGCAAGATCAACTGTGGAACAATATCTTTTCCAGCGCATTCAAATGTCCAGCACCCAGAAGTGCATGACGCCTAACTAGCACGTTGAATGTCTGTTAACGGCATGCGAATTCAACCGGGGGGATGCCCAAAATCTCGGGATACGCAACCTGATGCGATTCGCAGTTCTTACCTCAGGTACGCTTCTGTGGCGTAGCGTCGCATCATGCGGTGGCTGTTGAAGTAGGCGGCATTCTTGCTGATGGCGCCCTTCATGACACTGATCCAGCCAGGCCGGTCGTCATACCAAAGCGGCAGGATCACCTTCTCCAGTTTGTCGTACAGGGCGACGGCATCGTGGCCGTTGGCGGTGGGGGAATCCTCCCCTACCGCCCATCCGGTCACGCCCTCCAGGCAGCCTTCCACCCACCACCCGTCCAGCACCGAGAACTGGGGCACGCCGTTGAAGGCAGCCTTCATGCCGCTGGTGCCGGAGGCTTCCAGGGGCCGCAGGGGCGTATTGAGCCAAACGTCCGAGCCGGACACCATGAGCAGGGCCAGTTCCATATCGTAGTCGGGCAAAAAGGCCATGGGGATCTCCCCACTCAAGTCCCGCATGTGAGCGTGCAAGGCTTCGATGAGCTGCTTGCCCGCCTCGTCTTTCGGATGGGCCTTGCCGGCCATGACGATCTGGAAGGGATGCTCACGGGCGATGGCCTTGAGGCGAGCCAGATCGGTGAACAGCAGGTCTGCCCGCTTGTAGGCGGTCATGCGCCGTGCAAAGCCCAGGATGGGCTGGTCCGGGTTCAGTATCACCCCGGTGAGTTCCCGCACCTTGTCCACCAGCGCCTGCTTGGCCTGCTGGTGGGCAGTCCAGAGATTGTCGTTCGGGATGCGGTCGGCCCGGGATAGCAGTTCCGGCTCATGGCGCCAGCCTGGCACATGCTGGTCGTACAGCTCGGCAATGGGATTGCCGGTCCAGGTGGAAGGATGCACGCCGTTGGTCACCGCGTGCACGGCATAGCCCGGAAACATTTTCCGCGAGACCTCGGCGTGGCGTTTGGCTACCCCATTCACGTAATCCGACAGGTTCAGGGCCAGGCGGGTCATGTTGAGCTTGTCCTCACCAGCCAACAGCTTCACCGTGCCCAGGTCCTGCAGATCACCGTAGATGCGCCGCACCAGGGAGTAGTCGAATTTGTCGAGGCCCGCCTCCACCGGCGTGTGGGTGGTGAAGGTGCACAGTTCCCGTACCTGGGGCAAGTCGTAAGGGCTTTCACCGGGCCGCAGGTCTTCGACTGGATAGGCGTAGCGCCGCATCAGGGCCAGGGTCAGGAAGGCGGAGTGACCCTCGTTCATGTGATAACCCATGAGCTTGAAGCCCAGGGCCTGGAGCATGGCTATGCCTCCCACCCCCAGCACCACCTCCTGTTTCATCCGGTAGCTCTCATCGCCACCGTATAGATGGTGGGTGATGTCCCGATCCCGTGGGTCGTTCACCGGCAGATCGGTGTCCAGCAGCAGGACGGGTATCCCCGCGCTGCCCACCCGGGTGCTCAGCACATACAGCCAGCCTCCCACCCACACCTGGCGATCCTCCAGGTCCAGTGCCACGGCGGCCTGCAGCCGTGTAGCGTAGCGGGCGGGATCCCAGTTGTCCGCATGCTCGAGCTGTCGGCCCTGCGGGTCGATTTCCTGACGAAAATAGCCTGCCCGGGACACCAGGGTGACCGCCACCATCGGCACGCCGATATCCGCCGCAGCACGCAGGGTGTCGCCCGCCAGCACGCCCAAACCGCCGCTGTAAGTCGGGATATTGTTCTCCATTGCGATTTCCATGGAGAAATAGGCGACCCGGGGCTTGCGGGTGAATATTTCGGTCTTGCTTATGGCTTCCGACATGGGTGGTTCTGCGCGTTTTGATTTTCGGAGGAGCAGGGCTTGCTCCAGACTCTCCCAAGTCTATCCGTTTGCGACACCCCCGATTTTTTTCTTGGTATTTTGCCCTTGGACAAGCAGGCAGCCTGACTATTTGGACTTTGATTTTTTTCTTATTTCAGCCATCCGCGCTCTCCATTCTCGCAGTTCTTCTTCCTCTATCTCGAGCTGAATGGCCACAACTTCGGCCACACCCATTTTTTTGTCTTCCAGTCTGCGCATTAATTTTGTGCGCATTCTTGCCATCAAACGTTCGGTTTCTTCCTCGCTCAATTGCTTGGCTATTTCGAGATACGCTTCGGCAGGTTTTCTCATCGCAACTCATCCATTGTGTTGTGGAACTTCCTTCGTAAAGTTACACCCTTATTGAGTGCTCTCGCTACCTCGGTCAAGCCCCGCAACGGATTGACCTGGGCATTCCGAACCCATCAATAAGTCTTGCTTCTGTCACTGTTCGTTCATATGACGGGGGGAAAATTGCTCACTCTCACGAGCGTTCCCTGATGCCAATGAATGGAGTCCCCATGACAACTTCAAGTATCTCTCAGGTGCCCCCTCCTCTGGCGAATATGACTGTTTCAGCCTGCATTCCCAATGCCGGAACGAACGAACTGGCGGTACTCACCCTTGATGACTTCGGTGTTATCCTCGACTGCAGCCACGCGTGTGAGCAGGTATTCGGCTATTTGATGGATGAACTTGCTGGCCGTCACGTTTCCATCATCCTCCCGCAACTGCCAAACACCGGACTGGTGCAGGACGGACGCATCAACTCCCGCCTGGCTTATCTCAGTCACTGTGCCGTTGCCTTTCAGGCTCGCCGGCACGATGGCCGTTACTTTGCCAGCGAACTGTTCATCAACCGCCTCGGCAGTCACAACGTGGTCGTCCTTGTGCGCAGTCTCGACGCTGGTGCTGCAAAGGCCCCTGGCCCGCCACTGGCGATCCGTATTTATTGATCCCTGCAAAGCAGTTCGGACTGGATGAGTTGACTAAGACAACAAGGATAGACCACGCCGGTCTTGGCAGTTCGGACATCGAGAATGCCCTGTGTGAACTCGCGGCCATTCGGGATGAAATGGTCGCCAACCAAGTCCGGTCACAGCCACTGCTCGCTGAGGTTCACCCCAACTACCTGGATAGCGCCCGGAACCTCCTGCATTATCTGGCCCTGCGTAGCCGCGATCTGCGTCCGCTCCAGTTGCGCCTGGCCGCGATGGGGCTTTCCTCTTTGGGACGCGCAGAGTCGAATGTCATGGCCACGGTCGATGAGGTGCTAGGTGTCCTGCACCGCTTGGGGAAGCGCTCCTGGCAGCCGGCTTCCCAAGCGGGCGAGGTCATCGATTTCTCTCGCGGCGAGCGGTTGCTTGCCGAACATACGAACGCCTTGATGGGACCCGCGACCACGGGACGCACGGTCCGGATCATGGTCACCATGCCAAGCGAGGCGGCAGATGATGACCACCTCGTTCACAACCTGCTCCAGCAAGGCATGGACTGCATGCGCATCAATTGCGTGCATGACGACGCGGCAGCCTGGTCGCGGATGATCGGGCATATGCGACAGGCGGAGCGCGCGCTGGGACGGTCCTGCCGTGTCGTCATGGATCTGGCCGGTCCGAAGCTGCGCACCGGGCCACTGGAGCCAGGACCTGCGGTGGTCCGGGTTCGTCCTGTTCGCGATGTCTACGGGCGGGTCACTGCTCCCGCGCGTGTCTGGTTGGCCTCAGAGGCGTCCCTTCAGTCGCCACCCTCGCCGGCGAACGTTTGCGTTCCTGTTCCGGCGGCCTGGCTGGCGGAACTCCGCATCGGGGAGTCTGTGACATTCACGGATGCGCGGGGCGCCAGGCGAACCCTCAAGATCGTCGACGTGACCGATCACGGGTGCTGGGCAGAGATAGCCAAGTCGGCATACATCGTTCCCGGCACCAGACTGCGCCATGAGCGTGGCACAGGCAAGCCGGATCAATCCGAGTGTCGGGTCGGCACACTGCCGCCGGCTGAAAATTTTCTTACGCTCAAGAAAGGCGACCTGCTCATCCTGACCCGCGACCTCAAGTCAGGGCGTCCGGCAACCTGCGACAGTGCGGGAAAAATCCTGGCCCCTGCCGAGATCGGCTGCACCATTCCAGAGGTATTCGATGGCGTCCAGGCGGGGGAGCCGATCTGGTTTGACGACGGCAAGATCGGGGGCATCATTGAAAAAGTAGAGAAGACACGGGTCCTGGTCCGCATTACGCAGGAGCATGTGAAGGTTTTAAAGCTGCGAGCCGACAAAGGCATCAACCTTCCCGAGAGCGACTTGCGCCTCGCTGCCATGACAGCCAAGGACATCGAGGACCTGGCCTTCGCCGCCAAGCATGCCGACATTGTCGAGTTGTCTTTTGCCAACAGCGCCCACGACGTGAAATCACTCCAGCAGCACTTGGCGAGCCTGGGGAATCGCCAGCCTGCCATCGTGCTGAAGATCGAAACGCGGCATGGCTTTGAGAATCTGCCAGACATGCTGTTGACGGCCATGCGCGCCCCGTCTTGCGGGGTGATGATCGCCCGGGGCGATCTGGCCGTCGAGTGCGGCTTTGAACGCCTGGCAGAAGTTCAGGAAGAGATTCTCTGGCTCTGCGAGGCTGCGCATGTTCCCGTGATTTGGGCCACCCAGGTCCTGGAAACGCTTGCCAAGAAGGGTAGACCGTCGCGTGCCGAGGTCACGGACGCAGCGATGGGGCTCCGCGCCGAATGTGTCATGCTCAACAAAGGGCCCTATATAGTCAGCGCCGTGCGGGTGCTGGACGATATTCTGAGGCGAATGCAGGCGCACCAAACCAAAAAGCGGTCCATGCTTCGGGAATTGCACCTGGCCCACGCACGACCTGAAGCGATCGGGTAGGCGGGACCCCCTCCGGCAAGAAACGACTATCGAACGCAATATTTAACGACGGCTTGTTAACAACCATGACTCAATCGATCGGGATTCTCACCTCCGGCGGCGACACGCCGGGTCTCAATGCCGCCATACGCGGTGTCGGCAAAGCCTGTGTGTCGCATTACGGCATGCACATCATCGGTTTTCGCGACGGATTTCGTGGCCTGATGGAAAACCGCACCATGGCGCTGGACGGCGAAGCACTCTCCGGCATCCTCACCCAGGGCGGAACCATCCTCGGCACCAGTCGCGACAAGCCGCACAAGATGCCGGTGAATGGCAAGGTGCTGGACATGACCGAGACTATCGTCGCCAACTACCACGCCAATCAACTCGATTGTCTGGTCTGTCTGGGCGGTGGCGGAACCATGAAGAATGCGCTGCGCTTGAAACAGGCAGGCCTCAACATCGTGACCCTGCCGAAAACCATCGACAACGACGTGGCGCTGACCGATACCACCTTCGGTTTCGATACCGCGCTCGGCATCGCCACCGACGCCATCGACCGCCTGCACAGCACCGCGCACAGTCATCACCGCATCATCGTGGTTGAGATCATGGGTCACCGCGCCGGCTGGCTGGCATTGGGCGCGGGCATCGCTGGCGGCGCCGACGTGATTTTGATCCCGGAAATTCCCTACAGCGTGGCAGCCGTGGCAGAAGCAATCAAGGAACGCAAACGCAAGGGCAAACCGTTCAGCATCGTCGCGGTCGCGGAAGGTGCGCTTACCCAAGAGGATTTTGTGGAGCAGCAAGCCAACGCCGCGAAGAAGAAGGACAGGAAAGCAAAGGAAACCGTTGCCGAACCTGAACTGGTTTATGCCGAACGTACCCTGCGTCTGGCGCATCAGCTCGAAAAGCTCACTGGCCTGGAAGCGCGCCCGACCATCCTCGGTCACCTGCAACGCGGCGGCACCCCCTCCGCCGCCGACCGTCTGCTCGCCACGCGTTTAGGCACAGCAGCAGCCGATCTGATTCATGCCAGGCAATATGGCTTGATGGTTGCTGCGCGCGGCGAATCGAGCGCACCAGTCGCATTGGAAGACGTTGCCGGTCAGGTCAAAACCGTACCGCAGGACCACCCCTGGG